>DAOOIT010000006.1 GCA_035384565.1 Planctomycetota bacterium
ACCGTCACGGACTTCGCCCTCCGGCTTCCTGCCTGATGGCGAAAGTCGAGCCTAGGCGTGCATGGAAAGGCTACCGCAGGTCCGGTGCGTTGTCAAAGGGAGGCGTTCGCCTCCTCCTCCTCCTCTGCCTTGATGGCCTGACGGCGCGGAAGGCGCGGGCGGCCCGAAGGGCCAAGTTGCGCCCGGCGGCAGGTGGCTGTATAACATATGCGCCGGGCCTTATCTGGGAATGGCGGGCGAGGGGCATGCGAGGGATGGTGTTGAGCAATAGCGAGACAAGGCAGGCTGGGGGCAGAGGCGCGGATAAGGCACGCCAGCGCGTGGTGTTGGTGGTGGACGACGACGCCGTCGGGCGCGAGAGCCTGGCGGAGGCGGTGTCGGAGATGGGCTACCGGGCTCTGGCCGCGTCCAGCGGCGCCGCGGCGATGGAGGTGCTGGAGCGCGAGCCCGTGGACCTTGTGCTCACCGACCTGCGGATGCCGGACATGGATGGCCTGGAGCTGCTGGCCCAAGTGCGGCAGCATGACTCGAAAATCTTCGTGATGCTGATGACGGCGTACGCTTCGGTGAGCACGGCGGTGGAGGCGATGAAGCGGGGGGCGTTCAACTACATCATGAAGCCCATTGACCTCGACCACCTGAAGGCGCACCTGGAGAATGCGTTCGGCGCGCAGGACCTGCTGTTGGAGAACATCCTGCTGCGCGAGCGGTTGGAGCACCTGAGCGGGACGCCGGACCTCATCGGCCATTCGTTCAGCATGCGGAAAGTGATGGACCTGATCAACCAGGTGGCGGATACACAGAGCACGATCCTCATCCGAGGCGAGAGCGGCACCGGGAAGGAACTGGTGGCCAACGCGATCCACCGGAAGTCGCGGCGAGCCAACGGCCCCTTCGTGAAGGTGAACTGCGCCGCGCTGAGCGAGAGCCTGCTCGAGAGCGAGTTGTTCGGCCACGAGGAGGGGGCCTTCACCGGGGCGATCCGGCAGCGCCAGGGGCGCTTCGAGCTGGCGGACGGCGGCACGATCTTCCTCGACGAGGTGAGCGAGCTGGCGCCGACCACACAGGCGAAGCTGCTGCGGGTGCTCCAGAACCGCGAGTTCGAGCGGCTGGGGGGGACCCAGACGCTGTGCGTGGACGTGCGTGTGGTGGCGGCGACGAATGCGGACCTGGAGGAGCGGGTGGAGAAGGGCGCCTTCCGGCGTGACCTGTACTTCCGCCTCAACGTGGTGCCAATCTACCTGCCGCCCCTGCGGAGCCGCCGGGAGGACATACCGCTCTTCGTCCATACGTTCATCCGGCGATTCGCTGAGCGCAATGGGAAGGACGTGGTGGGGATCACCCCCGAGGCCCTCCAGCGCCTGATGGAGCACGAGTGGCCGGGGAATGTGAGGGAGTTGGAGAACTGCATCGAGCGGATGGTCGTGACGTCCGTGAAGCGGGTGCTGGACGTGGACGACCTGCCGCCTGAGTCGTTTCGCGTGGAAGCCCCCGCCCGGGCAGCCAGTCGGGGAGCCGAGGTGGGTGGCGAGGGGGCGGCCGCCTGTCTTCCCGTGGGGCTGAGCCTCCGCGAGCTGGAGGAGATGGCCATCCGACAGACGCTGACCATCACAGGGGGGAATCGCACGATGGCGGCGCGCATCCTGGGCATGAGCCTGCGCAACCTTCACCGGCGGATTGAAGAGTACGGCATCGCGCGCCTTCGCCCCCGGCCGGAGTGACTGTCGTACGGCAGATCATTCGGCCAGACCCATACCAAGGAAACCACCGGCAGGGCCATGGGAGCGTGCCTCACGCGGATACTATGCCAGGTTGGCACGTATTTTCGCTCGCAGCCGAAGTCGTGCCGTGATGGCATAAAGATTCCAACCGCTGTTTGGGGTGGTTCGATCGCTATGCGCTCCTGTGAAATGCATCCAGTCGGTGGCGCCGATCATGCCTGTCGCGTAAGACCAAGCTGTACAGAGACATGGATTGTTCCAGTCGATGTGATGGCATCTGCCTACTGGGATAGCGCATTGCCCGGCCAGTCTTGTGGCATGTGATTTGCTGCTCGAGGAATGGTGAGGTGTGGATGTCAGACCTGCCCTACGGCAGGGGATGAGCTGTGAGCATTAGGGACGCGAATCTCGTGAGGAAGTGGAGACCCTGCCTGAAGTGCGGGCGTCTCATCCGCACCGACCGATGCCACCGCCTATGTGTGGCATGTTCCCATAGGAACGACGGAGTCCTCGACCGCAGAGGCCCAGTCCCGCACGAGCTTGCCCCAGTGCTCCGGGGCATTCTGACAGTGGACTGCGCGCAGCCCGACATGGTGGCCGCGCCAGCGTGCTTGTGCGACTGATGGGCGCAAGAGAAAGAGCAACAGCAGGTAGGTGCACGGGTGCACCTATCGGGCGTCGAGCAGGGAGTAGTTGCCGGGGGCCTACTCCCTGCAGTTTTTAACCTGCCGGCCGCAACGACCCCCAGGAAAAGCCATTCCCACCGCTTGGCAAATCTGGTATAATGCTCTTGCCGACAACGGCACCCTGGTTCCCACCCAAGCCCCATCGGACGTGAAAGGTCGCGAATGCTGCGTTGGAATAAGCACACTCGCACCCTGGAGCAGGAAGAGCATCACTTCGAGCTCCAGGACATCGCCGAGCCGAACCTCTTCCGCGACACGTTCCCCTACGTCGAGGTCCCCCGCATCCCCTTCGACCATCGGCGCGTCCCCATGTGGCCGCCCGAAGAGATCTGGATCACCGACACCACGTTCCGCGACGGCCAGCAGGCGCGTCCTCCATACTCAGTCGAGCAGATCGTCCAACTCTATAAGTTTCTCCACCAGCTCGGCGGCCCCAACGGCATCATCCGCCAGAGTGAGTTCTTCCTCTACTCCGACAAGGATAAGGAAGCTGTCCGCCGTTGCCTCGACCTCGGCTATCGCTACCCCGAGATCACAGGCTGGATTCGCGCCACCGCCAGCGACTTCAAGCTCGTCAAGCAGATGGGCCTCCGCGAGACCGGGATTCTCACCTCCTGCTCCGACTACCACATCTTCCTCAAGCTCGGAAAGACACGTAAGCAGGCCCTGGACATGTACTTAGGAATCGTCAAGTCTGCCATCGAGCAGGAGATCATCCCCCGCTGCCACTTCGAAGACCTCACGCGGGCCGACTTCCTCGGCTTCGTCGTACCCTTCGCCCAGGAGCTCATGAAACTCGCCCAGGAGAGCCGCCGCCCCGTCAAGATCCGCTGCTGCGACACACTCGGCCTCGGCGTCTGCTACCCAGGCTCCTCCGTCCCACGCTGCGTCCAGGGCGTCATCTACGGCCTCATCCAATACGCCAACGTCCCCAGCGCCTGGCTCGAGTGGCATGGGCACAACGACTTCTACAAGGTTGTTACAAACGCTGGCACCGCTTGGCTTTACGGCTGTGCAGCCGCCAACGGCACCCTCCTCGGCATTGGCGAGCGCACCGGCAACCCACCCATCGAGGCCCTCGCCATCGAGTACACCGCCCTCCGCGGCGACGCCAATGGCATGGACCTCTCGGTCATCACCCAGGTGGCCGACTACTATCGCCGCGTCATCGGCTACGAGCCTCCCCGGAGCCAGCCCTACGTGGGCGCCGACTTCAACACCACCGCCGCCGGCATTCACGCCGACGGCCTCCGCAAGAACCCCGAAATCTACACCATCTTCGACACCGAGCGCATCCTCGGCGTCCCCCCCACCATCGCCATCACCGACAAGAGCGGTGTGGCCGGCATCGCCGCGTGGGTGGACTTCGAACTGCGCGACCGCGGCGTCCACATCTCCAAGGACCACCCCGGCGTCATCGCCATCAAGGACGCTGTGGACGCCCAGTTCGCAGGCTGCCGCCTCACCGCAATGAGCCGCGAGGAGCTCCTCGCCCTCGCGCGCAAGCACCTGCCCGAGTACTTCAGCGAGTGAGGGGCCAGACACCGCGAATCTGAGCGAATGGCGCCAACCGGGGCACTGGGCGGCGCAGCGGGCGCCAAGGAAGACGCGGGCGGCTCGCAACGGCTCTGCCCAGCCAGGTCCATAATGTCCATCATGTCCAGGTGGGGCGGGAGAATGGGGCGCTCTGCGTGCCTGCCCGTGCCCGCGAATCGGTCGGAGGAGCGGCCCCACGCGGAGCGTAGGGACGAGGGGAGGGCGTCTTCTTCTCCGGATTCGCGGCCTGGTGCCGGCCTCAGGCTTCCCGCACCGGGTGGCAGTGCACGTCCACGCGGCGCACGTAGTCCATGCCGTCCACCAGCGTGTGCTCGATCTCGGTGGCGATGTGGTCGGCCTCGGCGATGGAGATGTGGGGATCCACGCCGATGGTGAGGTTCACGACGAGGTACGGGCCGAAGCGGTGGGCTCGGATTTCCTCGACCTCGCGAATGCCGGGCACACCCGTGAGGTGGCCCCTGATCTCCTCGGCCAGCTCGCGGCTCGGCACGCTGTCCATCAGCTCTGCGGCGGCGGAGCGGATGATCTCGACGCCGGTGCGCAGGATGATGAGGGCGACAATGGCGCCGGCGAGCGGGTCCACCCAGTCGAGGCCCGTGCGGCCGAGGAAGATGCCGATGGTGACGGCGGAGGCAGAGATGATGTCGTTGCGGTGGTCGTAGGCCAGGGCCATGACGGCCGGGTTGTGGGTCTGCCGGCCGATTCTCCGCGTGACGAGGGTGAGCGCAGTCTTGAGCGCGACGGTGAAGAGTGCGACCCAAAGGGTGATGCTGAGCGCCCCCTCCTCGGCGCCCGGCCGCGAGAGGAGGTCGTAGACGCGGTTCACTGCGTCCCAGAAAATGGCGATGCCGGTGGTCATAACGAACGCGCCGATGACGAGGGCGGCGATGCTCTCCATCTGGCGGTGGCCATAGGGGTGCTCGTCATCGGGCGGGCGGCCGGCGAGGCGCACGAACACGCTGACGACGATGTAGTAGGCGACGTCGGAGGTCGAGTTCACGCCGTCCGCGAGCAGGGCCGGGCTGTGGCCGAGGATGCCCACGGCCGTCTTCAGCGCGGCCAGGACCACATTGGCCGCGAGGCCGAGGTTGACGGCCAGCAGGCCCCGGTGCTCGCGCGAGTCGCGGGTCATGGGCTGTGCCTGGACAAGTGTGTGCGTCGCCACGCCGCCGGCCGGCGCGCGCCGGCCCGGGCAGGGGCCATCTTCGTGCCTTTGTAGGATACGCCGACTCCGGCACGGCGTCAAACACGTTCTTGAGGCGTGGGGTGTTCAGCGGTCAGCGCGCGGGAGGCTTCCCGGGAGCCGGCGGCGGGGTGACGTTGGGGCCGACGATGGTGGGGAGGAGGTCCCTGCCCACAAAGCGCGCGTAGCGCAGCAGGTCGGCCGGAAACAGGTCGCGGCAGTGAAGCTGGTAGAGCAGGAACAGGTAGAAGAGCAGCAGCGTGTCGTCGCCCAGCTCGTAGTAACCCACGCTGGCCTTCTCGTTGAGGACGGTGGGGACCCACGCCACACCGCCCGTGCGGACGGGCCGCTGCTCGAAATGGTAGACGAGGCCGCGGTCAAGCACACACAGGCAGTCGAGCCAGCCCTCTGGCACGAGGCGGCGGTGCAACTGGGAGAGCTCTGCGGCGAGGCGGTCCACCGGCGTGGCGCACTGGAAGGCGAAGAGGACCGTGAAGGGGGCCATGTTCTTCTGGTTGGGGCCGTAGAGACGGTGGCCGTGGTGTTGCGAGACCAGGGCCGAGCGGTCGAGCCGCTTCGCCGAGGTGACGGCGGCCACGGCCTCCTCCAGGTCGCCCAGCGAGAGCACGGGCTTCACCTCGATAGCCGCGTAGACCGCCTCGGCGGGGAACAGGCGCGAGGCCTCGGTCTCCTGGAGGAGTGGCGAATGGAACGCATCGTAGATGACCACATCTATCTGGCGGCTGCCCCAGCCGCGGGAGTCTACCAGCTCGCCGCGCGCCACGCCGTAGCAGGGCGGCAGGTGGCGCTGGAGGAAGTCGGTCACCACAGCCTCGCGGCGCATGCCCTTCTCATACGGGTGGGTGCCGCCCACCGAGTGGGCGTCGAAGGCCGCGCGCAGCATCTTGCTGACGGCTCGGAACTTGCCCGGAAGATCGAACGGTGGTTGGATGGGCATGGGCCTGCCTCGTGGACGGGTGGAGGGCCTCGGGCGCGGCGCGAATCATAGGGCGCGCCGGGCCGAATGTCAAGCTTGACAAGCCCCGCAAGCCGCGCATAATGCACACAGAGGCCGGAACCCAGGCTTTGGTCAGAGAGGAGAGGACCCATGAGCGGATGGCGTGCGTTGGCGGCAGTGGCGGCCCTGGCGTTGGCCGTGGGACCGGGCTGCGCGACCGTGCAGGTGGCCACGAACTTCAACGGGCAGGCCATCACGACCGATGCGGGGGGCGCCGTGGCGCACATCAATGTGAGCAACTGGGGCTTCTACTTCCTGCCGAGCTACGCGCTCCTCACCGGCGACACGGTGACGCAGGGCAACATCGCCGTCGGCAAGGACACGGTGACGGTGGCCTCGGCCATCGAGATGCTCACGGTGAGCAGCAAGGCCATGGGCGCGACGAAGACGACCGACATCACCTCGTTCCGCCGCAGCATCGCCGTGCTGCCGCCGATCATCTGGTTCAAGACCGTGCAGGTCTCCGGCAACGCCACGCGGTAGCCGCAGGCGGGCGCCGAATCCGTCGGAGTCGACATGGGAAAGCGGGAGGCGGAGGGTCTGCGCATGCAATCTGAGCAGCGCGCGTCGCGGCGCCGGTTTCTCGAAACCAGTGGCAAGGCCGCTGTGGCCTCGGCTCTCGCCGGGGCGGCCCTGCCCGCCGTGCATGCGGGCGAGGACAACACCATCCGCCTGGCCCTCATCGGCTGCGGCGGGCGCGGCGGCGGCGCCGCCGTCAACGCCTTCGACGCGCCGGGCGGGCCCGTCAAGCTGTGGGCCGCGGCCGACATCTTCCAGACCCGCCTCGACGCCTGCCTGAAGAACCTTCAGACCAAGTACCCCGAGAAGATGGACGTGCCGGCCGAGCGCCAGTTCCTCGGCTTCGACGCCTACAGGAAGGCCATTGACACGCTGCGGCCCGGCGACGTGGCCATGCTGTGCGGCTACGCGGGCTTCCGCCCCGCCCAGCTCGAATACGCCGTGGAAAAGGGCGTCAACGTCTTCATGGAGAAATCGTTCGCGGCCGACCCGCCCGGCGTGCGCCGCGTCATCCAGGCCGGCGAGGCGGCCGAGAAGAAGGGCCTCAAGATCGCCGCAGGGCTCATGTGCCGCCACTCCGTCGCCCGCCAGGAACTCATCCGGCGCATCCGCGACGGCGCGCTCGGCGACATCCTCCTCATCCGAGCCTACCGCATGGAGCCCGTGGGCCCCATGGGGCGCAAGCCTGACGGCGAGAGGGAACTCTTCTGGCAGGTGCGCAACTTCACGCGCTTCTACTGGGTCTCGGGCGGCCTCTACGCCGAGATGGACATCCACCAGATTGACGAAATCTGCTGGCTCAAAGACGCGCTGCCGGTCGCCTCGCACGGCGTGGGCGGCCGCGCCGCCAACAGCACGGACTGTAGCCAGAACCTCGACTCGTTCGCCGCCGAGTGGACCTTCCCCGACGGCACCCGCGCGACCGACGTCGTGCGGTATCTCCCAGGCTGCCACATGGAATTCGCCACCTACGTTCACGGCACCAAGTGCGCGGCGCAGTTCTCCGGCAGCCACCATGCGGGCACGGTCGTCATGTACAAGGACCAACGGATGGCCCGCGACAATATCGCCTGGAAGGCCGAGAAGGA
Source organism: Planctomycetota bacterium (assembly GCA_035384565.1). NCBI lineage: Bacteria > Pseudomonadati > Planctomycetota > Planctomycetota bacterium. The sequence continues at coordinate 7,773 of DAOOIT010000006.1, forward strand.
GCAGTTCAGCCCGTGGCAGGCCGAATGGAACGTGCTGCTCGACGCCATCCGCAACAACAAGCCTCACAACGAGGCGAAACGCGCTGCCCTGTCGAACCTGGCCGACATCATGAGCCGAGCGGCCATCCACTCGGGCAAGATCGTCACCTGGGACGAAGCGATGGCCTCGAACTTCCAGTTCTGCCCCACGATTGACGCGATGACGCCCGACAGCGAGCCGCCCGTGAAGCCCGACGCGAACGGCCGGTACCCCGTGCCCATCCCCGGCGTGTGGACGGAGATCTGAGCCCTGGCGAGACACGCGAGCGCCCAATCGAAGGCGTCGCCGCTCCTCCTGGGCGCGCACATGTCGATCCAGGGCGGGGTCCACCGCGCCATCGAGCGGGGCCAAGCCCTGGGCTGCACGGCCCTCCAGATTTTCACCCGAAACCAGGTCCAGTGGCGGGCGGCTCCGCTGACCGCTGACGACTGCGAGCGGTTCCGGGCCGCCTGGGCCGCATCGGGCATCGGGCCGATCGTTGCCCACGCGAACTACCTGATTGACCTGGCAAGCGCCGACGAGCGGGTCGCCCGCCTGTCGCTCGACAACCTGATCATCGAGTTCCAGCGGGCGGCGGCGCTCGGCCTCCGATGGGTTGTGTTACACCCCGGCTGCCATCAGGGGCGGGGCGAGCAGGCGGGGCTACAGCAGGTGGCCGAGGCGGCCACGCGGGCGATGCAGGCCACGCGCGACCTGCCGGTCGGCCTCCTCCTGGAAACGACGGCGGGGCAGGGGACCTCGCTCGGCTGGCGCTTCGAGCAGCTCGCCTGGCTGCTCGAGGCCATTTCGCCGCCCCAGCGGCTCGGCGTGTGCTTCGACACCTGCCACGTCTTCGCCGCCGGCTACGACCTGCGGACCCCGGAAGCTTACGAGGCCACTATGGCCGACTTCGACCGCATCGTCGGGCTCTCCCGCATCCACGCCATCCACCTCAACGACGCCAAACGCGAGTTGCGCAGCCGCGTGGACCGTCACGAACAGATCGGGAGGGGCAAGCTGGGCCGAGGCGCGTTCCGCTGCCTGCTTCGCGACAGCCGTCTCGCCGCCGTGCCCAAGATCATCGAGACGCCGAAGGAAGATGGCGAGCGCGACGACTGGGACACGGTGAACCTCCGGCTCCTTCGGCGCCTCGCCCGACCAGCGGCGGCCCGAGGCATTGCACGGGCATCGGGGGCGCGTTAGAATGAAGGCCGCGCCGGCAACTCCGCCGGCCCCGGAGGCATCCAATGGGTGAGTTCCGCATCGAGAAGGACTCTCTGGGGGAGGTCCCCGTGCCCGCGGAGGCCTACTACGGCGCCCAGACGCAGCGGGCCGTGGAGAACTACCCGATCAGCGGCGTGCGGCATCCCAGGCATTTCGTGCTCGCCTGCGCCTACATCAAGAAGGCGGCGGCCCTGGCCAACCGCGATGTGGGGAACCTCGAGCCCAGACTGGCCGAGGCCATCGCGGCGGCTGCCGACCGCGTGCTTGCCGGCGAGTTCGCCGACCAGTTCGTCGTGGACGTCTACAACTCGGGCGCCGGCACGTCCTTCCACATGAACGTCAACGAGGTGCTCGCGAACGTCGCCATCGAGGGCCTGGGCGGCCAGCGGGGTGACTATCGGCTCGTCCACCCCAACGACCACGTCAACTACGGGCAGTCCACGAACGACGTGATTCCCACGGCGACGCGCCTGGCCGCGCTGCTGATGCTGCGCGAGCTGATGCCGGCGCTCGACCGCCTCGTGGCGGCCTTCCGCGGCAGGGCCGAGGCCTTCGACGGCATCATCAAGGCGGGGCGCACACACCTCCAGGATGCCGTGCCGGTGCGCCTCGGCCAGGAGTTCGGCGCCTATGCCGTCGCCGTGGCCAAGGCGGCCAGAGCCATCGAAGCGGCCGGCGCATCGTGCGCGGAACTCGGCATCGGCGGCAGCGCCACGGGCACAGGGATCAACACCCACCCCGAATATGCCGACAGGACCGTGGCCTACCTGTGCCAGCACACAGGGCTCGACCTGCGCCCAGCCCCCGACCGTTTCGAGGCGATGCAGAGTCAGGGCCCGGTGGTGCAACTCTCCGCCGCCCTGCGGGGACTCGCCGTCGAGCTGATTCGCATTGCCAACGACCTGCGCCTTCTCGCCTCCGGGCCCACGAGCGGCCTGGCCGAGATCCTCTTGCCCTCAGCGCAACCCGGGTCGTCCATCATGCCCGGCAAGGTGAACCCCAGCATCCCGGAGATGCTGAACATGGTCTGCTTCGGCGTGCTGGGCAACGACCTCACGGTCGCCACAGCCGCCCAGGCGGGGCAGCTCGAACTCAACGTGATGATGCCGGTCATCGCCTACCGCCTCCTCGACTCGCTCCTGATCCTCACCAACGCCATTGCCGTGTTCACGAAGCGCTGTGTCGAGGGCATCCAGGCCGACGCCGCGCGATGCCGCGCCTATGCGGAACGCACTCTGGGCCTGGCCACGGCGCTCAACCCTTACATCGGCTATCGCGCCGCGGCAGAAGTAGTCAAGGAGTCCCTCGCCACGGGCCGCGCGATGCGCGACATCATCCTGGCGAAGGGCCTGCTCGGAGCCCAGGAACTCGATCGCATTCTTGACCCGCGAGCCATGACCGAACCGAAAGGAAGAGAGGGAACATGAGGAAGGTCGGCTTCATCGGCCTTGGGATCATGGGCCTGCCGATGGCCCGCAACCTTGCCAAGGCCGGCTTCGAACTCACCATCGTCGGCGGCCACGCGAGGGACGCTGTGGCGGAACTCCGCGCGGGGGGTGCACAGGTGGTCGCCGCGCCCGCCGATGTGGCCAATGGCTGCGAACTGGTCATCACCTGCCTCCCCGACACGCCGGACGTGCGGCAGGTCGTCGCGGGTCCGGGCGGCCTCCTCGACGGCGCCAGGCAGGGCCTGATCGTGGTGGACCACAGCACCATCGCGCCGATGGCAGCCCGTGAGATCGCCGAGGCCTGCGCCGCGCGAGGCGTCGCCTTCCTGGACGCGCCTGTGAGCGGCGGGCAGCAGGGCGCCATCGCGGGCACGCTCTCCATCATGGTCGGCGGCGACGCCCAGGCGCTGGCCAGGGCGATGCCCGTGCTCGAGGCCATGGGCAAGAAGATCGTCCACGTGGGCGCCAGCGGGGCAGGGCAATTCACCAAGGCCTGCAACCAGATCATCTGCGCCGTCACATGGCAGGCCATCGGCGAGGGCATGGCGCTCGGGGCCAAGGCGGGCGTGGACCCCGCCAAGATGCTGGAGGCGGTGAGCGCGGGTGCCGCCCGCTGCTGGGCACTTGAGGTGCGCACGCCGCGGTTGCTCGACGGGGACTTCAAGCCAGGGTTCATGGCCAAGCTCCAGTACAAGGACCTCGTCATCGCCACCGAGGCTGGCAAGAAGCTCGGCGTGCCGCTGCCCGCAACGGCGCTCGTCACGGAACTCTACGCGGCGCTGAAGACAGCCGGCAAGGGCGACTGGGATACGTCATCCCTGGTGACGATCGAAGAGCAGCTCGCCGGCGTGGAAATTCGCCGCGGCAAGCCCGCGGTTTGACACAGCGCCCCGGCGGGCTATAATCGGCGAGCGGACGAACAAGAGGAGGCCGGATGGGCGGTACCCCGTTGGACTCGCGGCAGGCCCTGGCTCAAGCGCGTGCCGTTCTCGATGCCGAGCTCCAGGCGCTCGCGCGGCTGAGCGAGCGCCTGGACGACGCCTTCGTGCGGGCCGTCGAGGCTGTGTTGAGTTGCACGGGCAAGGTGGTGGTCGCCGGGGTCGGCAAGTCGGGCATGGCGGCACGCAAGCTGGCCGCCACCTTCTCCAGCACGGGCACGCCGGCGGTGTTCCTGCACGCGGGCGAGGCGCTCCACGGCGACCTGGGCCTCCTGCGGCCCGAGGACGTACTCATCCTCATCAGCCACAGCGGCGAGAGCGACGAGGTGGTTCGCCTGCTGCCGGCTGTGGCGACCATCGGCCCCACCGTCGTCGCCTTCACCGGCGCGCCTGACTCGCGGATCGGCAAGGCGTCGGACATTGTGCTCGACTGCGGAGTCGAGCGCGAGGCCGACCCGCTCAACCTCGCCCCCACCGCCAGCGCCATCGCGGCGCAAGCCCTGGGCGATGCCCTGGCCATCGTGGTGGCCGCGCACAAGCAGCTTACCCCCGAGCAGTTCGCACTCTCGCATCCGGGCGGGGCGCTCGGCCGACGCCTCACGGTCAGGGTCGAGCACCTCATGCACGGCGGGGCCGAACAGCCCATTGTGCGCCCCGACACGCCGATGCGCGAGGTGGTGGTCGAGATGACCTCCAAAGCCCTCGGCGCGGTGAACGTGATTGACGGCGAGGGCCTCCTGGTGGGCATCATCACGGATGGCGACCTGCGGCGCGGCCTCCAGAAGCACGACAACCTGCTCGCCCTGCGCGCCGGCGACCTCATGACGCGCAACCCGATCCGCGTGCAGGCGGGCACGATGGCGATTGACGCTCTCCACCTGATGGAGGACCGCCCGCGCCAGATCATGGTGCTGCCCGTCGTGGATGCGGCAGGCAAGGCGGTGGGTCTCCTGCGGGTCCATGACATTGTGAAGGCGGGGCTCTGATGCGGGTGAAGCGCGTTCAGATTGCAGAGGGTGTCGTGGCAGGCGACGAGCGGCTTCTGCTCGTTGCCGGGCCATGCGTCATCGAGTCGGCCCGCCAGTGCCATGCCCTGGCTGCACGGCTCAAGGCTATCGCGGCCGAAGCGGGCGTGATGTTGGTGTTCAAGGCCTCGTTCGACAAGGCCAACCGCAGCTCGCTTGGGTCCTATCGGGGGCCGGGCCTGGCCGACGGGCTGGCGATCCTGGGCGAGGTGAAGGCGCGCCACGGCGTGCCCATCCTCACAGATATCCACGAGACGAACCAGGCCGAGCCTGTGGCCCGCGTGGCCGATGTGCTCCAGATCCCGGCTTTCCTGTGCCGCCAGACCGATCTCATCCAGGCCGCGGCCCGCACGGGGCGCGTGGTGAACATCAAGAAGGGCCAGTTCCTGGCCCCCGGCGACATGCGGCACGCCGTCGAGAAGGCCACGGCCGCGGGCGCCGGAGGAGTGATTCTCACCGAACGCGGCACATCGTTCGGCTACCACAATCTGGTGGTAGATATGCGCTCGCTGGCCATCCTGCGGGAACTCGGCTGGCCCGTGGTCTTCGACGCAACCCACAGCGTCCAGCTCCCCGGCGGCGCCGGCACCCACTCGGGCGGGCAGCGTGAGTTTGTGCCTGTGCTGGCCCGCGCCGCGGCCGCCGTGGGCATGGACGGCCTCTTCGTCGAGGTCTCGGCCCGACCCGATGCGGCGAAGAGCGATGCCGCCAATTCGCTGCCTGTGCGCGACCTGGGCGGCTTGCTGCGGACCGTTCTGGCGATCCGACGCGCTTGCCAGCCTGCACACCACCACTAGCGAGGACGGGGAATGGAGGCGTTTCTCCGACGTTTCTTCCTGCTGGACGAGCGGGGGACGACGGTAGCGACTGAGGTGCGCGCCGGCGTCGTCACCTTCATGACGATGGCCTACATCATCGTTGTGCAACCCATCGTCCTGATGAACGCCGGCATGCCGCTCAAGGCTGTGATGCTGGCCACGTGCCTGTCGAGCGCCTTCGCCACCGTGCTGATGGGCGTGCTCGCAAACTACCCCATCGCGCTGGCCCCGGCGATGGGCCATAACTTCTACTTCACCCTGCTCGTGACCAGCGGCGTGGCGCCCAACTGGCAGGTGGCGCTGGGCGCGAACTTCATCTCCGGCGCCCTGTTCATCGTGCTGTCGCTGTTCGGCTTCCGCGAGCGGATCATCCGGGCCGTGCCCGATTCGCTGAAGTACGCCATTGCCGTGGGCATCGGTCTGCTCATCGCGCTCGTGGGCTTCCAAATGGCTGGCTTCGTGGCCGTGAACGCCGAGAATCCCATGGCCACGGGCCTCAAGATGGGCACCCTCGGCAAGCCGGCGCTGCTGGCGGCCATGGGGTTGGCCCTCACCAGCGCCCTGATGGCCTTCAAAGTGCGCGGGGCCATCCTCATCGGCCTCGTCGGCACCGCCGTGCTCGGCATTCCGATGGGCCTGGTGCGGCCCGCCGCCAGCCTGATCAGCGCGCCGCCGTGGAGCGAACTGCTGCACACCGCGCTCGCGCTCGACATCGCGGGCGCCCTCCGGCTCGGCCTCGTGGGGGTGATCTTCACGTTCTTCTTCCTCGACCTCTTCGACACGGTGGGCACGCTGATCGGCGTGTCGCAGCAGGCGGGGCTGATGGTCAACGGCCAACTGCCCCGAGCTCGGCAGGCCCTCTTCAGCGACGCGGCCGGCACCGTGGCCGGTACGCTGCTGGGCACCTCCACGATCACGAGCTACATCGAGAGCTCGGCCGGTGTGTCGGAGGGCGGCCGAACCGGCCTGGCTAACGTGGTGACGGCGCTGCTGTTCGTCGCCGCGGTTTTCTTCTCGCCGTGCGTCGAGATGATCGCCGGCGGCGCACCGACCACGGAGGAGTTCCGGCTCGAGCACTTCGACGGGGCGTGGGAAGCCAGACGCAGCACCGACGGGCAGGCCGCATCCTCGGAGACCCCCTTGGCGGCCCCCAAGGACTCCGCTCTCGTGGTGCGCCGCCTGAAGGTCCTCAGCCCCGTCACCGCGCCCACGCTCATCCTCATCGGGTGCCTCATCGTATCGGCCGTCGTGCATATCCCCTGGAACGACTGGACGGAGGCCGTCCCCGCTTTCCTGGCGATTATGATGATGCCTCTCACGGGGAACATCACGGAGGGGATCGCCTTCGGCTTCATCGCCTACGGCTTCCTGAAGCTCATCACGGGGCGCGTGCGCGAGGCCAGCCCCTGGCTGCTCGTATTCGCAGCGCTGTTCGCGGCACGGTATGCCTATCAGGCGCTTCACGGGGCGATCTGAGGGGCGTCGGTCGGGCCGGGCGGCAGAGCATCGGGCCGCCCCGAGGGCTCGGCAGCGGACTTCCTGGGCGTGGGCTTGGGCGGGAACCTCTTGAGAGCCTGCTGGATCGTCTCCCCATCCGCATTCAGGCTGGTGTACGCGCTCTCGATCCACTCGCGGCGTGGGTCGCCCTCGGGTAGCCCGCGGTAGCGCTGGACGATGGCCTCCAGCATCTTCGGGTCGGGGTCGTGGCTCAGCAGATCGTCCGCCGCCTTGAGATGCTCGACGCGCTCGGCGCTGAAGAGCAGGTCAATCAGGCGTGCTTGCGGGTCCTCCTCCTTGCGGGACACCTCGGCGTCGGGCGGAGGGGCCTGCCGCACGCGCGGGAAGAGACGCTGCACGGCCTGCTCGATGGATGCGCCGGTGAAACGGAGGTGCGCCGCGGCGAGGCGCGGCCGGCGGGGATCGTCCTCCTTCAACTCGAAATACACCGTGGCCAGGCGGTCCATGTCGATCTGCGCGCGATCGCGGATCATCTGGCAGCCGTACTCGAAGTCAGCCGGGCTCTCGCTGAGCAGCAAGCTCTCGATCACCAGCGCCCGGCGGTGGCGTGCGGTGCCGACCGACACAAGAACAGCCGTGAGGGCGGTGAAGGTGACGGCCAGCAGGACGACGGTGAGGGCGAGAGACCGGTGCGCCCCGACGCGGCACGCCAGGGCGCAGTGACGGGCGAAGACGAAGGCCGTGAGCCACGGGGTGAAGGCCAGCAGGCCGCTCAACAGGTCGCAGTGCACGAGGGCGAAGGGCAGCAACACCAGCCCAAGTGCAGCCGAGAGGAGGGCGCCGACGGCGAACGGCCCGGCGAGCAGCATGCCGAGCGCTGACCGGCGCATGCCGCTGAGGCCCCAGAAGGCCAGAGCCGCGATCAGCGCACCCTCGGCCACGTAGGTCGGCATGGCCAGGTAGGGAGGCAGGGCGGCCCGGTCGGCCACGCTAGGCACGAACAGCGCGGGGTCGGCCAGGAGCAAGGCCACGGGGGCCAGGATGCCGAAGAAGAGGTCGAAGGCGACCTGCCCGCCCGTCGGCCCCATGCCCACACCGCCCGACCCGTACTCGGCGTCCAGGATGTCCTGCCGGACCTGAAAGTCGCGCTCGTCGCTCATGGGCGACCTCCGTGGCACCGGGGGTGACGTGCTGCCCAAGATTATAGCACGGCGCGGCGCAGATTTCGAGGCAATGGGGGGAGGAAATGGGTGAGGATCGCGACGGGTCGGGGGCGACTCATAGCGGACGAATGTAGTGAATCTGGCGGGCCACCTCGGTGAAGCCCAGCTTGGGGTAGAGAGCGACGCACCGCTGATTCTGCTCGAGGGTCTCGATGCGGGCGTACTTCATGCCCTGGGAGCGCAGATAGGCCAGTGCGGCATCCAGAAGCTGCCTGCCGATCCCGCCCCCCTGGTGGGCGGGGTGAACAGCCAGATTGGGAATGGACCCAATCGCGGTCGTGGGGTTGATGCGACAGGACACGTAGCCGACGACGCAACCATGGGCCTCGCAGACGAAGATGCCCGATGGGTTCGCCGCGATGTCGGCCTCGACGTGGCTGGCCTTGCGCTCCTGCCAGCGCACACCGTTGATGACGCCGTGCAACGCCTCGATGTTCTGGTCAATCGAAACGCCGTCGAAGGCGAGCTTCGTGACGCGGAGCAGGTCGTCACGATCGGTGGGGCGATAGGGGCGAATCATCGAGCGCGCCGTCAGGGGAGGGGGCAGAAGGCCAGGCGCCTCACGGACGCAGCACGAACCAGTGAATCCGCGGGCGGGCCGTCACCGTGTCCTTGGCGAATGCCGTGTGGTCGGGCTCGGCCCAGTCCTTCTGGTATTCCTGTCGGTGCATGAGGTTCACGTGGCCGTCTACGAAGAGCACATTGGCGCGGCCGCCGTGACGGAAGCGGAAGCCGCGGAGCCCGTCGTTCACCAGGTTCGGCGCCACGTCCGCCTTGATATAGTCCATCATCATCATTGTGCGGGAGGCCTCGGGGACCGTCGAGAACTCGCCAAGGTAGCTGTAGGCGCAGGGCCACGTCTTGCGTGGAGCAGTGCCCGTGTCGCAGTTGCAGTACTTGACGCCGCCCGAGTCTTTGGAGCTGTCGTACATGTGCTTCGGCCTTCCGGCCATGACAATGCCGGCGCCCCAGCCGCCCGAGGGTGCGCTGGCGCGGTAGTAGAAGCTGTTGCCGATGGCGCCCCACTTCCAGGTGGGCACGTCGGTGTTGGGGATGGCGGGCACCGTCTCGCGGCTCGTGCCGATGGGTCCCGCGTACTTGAAGCCGAAGTTATTGTAGCCAAAGTTGTCGTCGAAGACGCGGTCTTTGTCGTTGGTGCTGCCAACACTGTTCACCTGCGTATAGTTCCCCTTCACGCGGGTCTGGTCATAGGGGTCGGCGCTGGCGGGGCAGCGCAGCGCGTTGTGTTCGGGGGGCAGCCAGTTGCCGGCAAGGGGATCCTTCGTGGGGTAGAGGGTCTTGGAGACCTTGCGGTACCACCACTGGTCCTCCTTGAGGCCATAGTCAACGAGCTGAAGGGGATTGGCGGTGGTGTCAAGCACGACGCAAGACGGGTATTTACCGTAATTGGAGTTGGCGATGAGTTGGAGGGCCACGTAGACCTGGCGACAGTTGTTGCTGCATGCGCGCGCCAGGGCCGCATGCTTGACGGTGAGCAGCACTGGGCTCACCATCGAGGTGAGGATGGTGAGCAGGGACACCACAGTGAGGAGTTCCGTAATGGTGACGCCCCGATTCTTGCGTCGCATGGCTGATTCCCCAGATTTCAGGTCATGCACGCCGTGCATCCTACGTACGCCCGCCCATTTTCATTCTATCCCTGGGGCACAGGCCTGTCAACGGGAATTTGCCCAAGACACGACGCCTCAGACACTTGCAGTTCATTCGCGCCCGAGGAACAGCGGCATCAGTCGGTGGCCGGGTGCGACCTTGAGCCCCGTCTCCGCCGCGTTGGCCTCTGTGAACCGGCGCCCGCTGGGCTCGGCCACGTCGCTGCCACCGTAGGCGAAGGGGACAGGCTCGGCCACGTGGGTGCGGACTTCGAGCGGCGTGGGGTGGTCGGGCAGGACGAGCAGGCGATAGTCGCCGCGAGCCTCCAGGGCGGCATGAAGGGGGCCGACGATGTGCTTGTCAATGGCTTCGATGGCGTCCACCTTCGCCTGGATGTTGCCCTGGTGGCCGGCCTCGTCGGGGGCTTCGATATGGACGAAGACGAGGTCGTAGCGGGCGAGGGCGTCAATGGCGGCCTGGCCTTTGCCGGCGAAGTTGGTCTGGATGTACCCCGTGGCGCCCTCGACGCGGATGACGTCGATGCCCAGGCAGGTGGCGAGGCCGCGGACGAGGTCCACGGCCGCGATGGCGGCGCCGCGGAGGCCGAAGCGTTCGGCGAAGGGCTGGAGGGTTGGCTTCGTGCCGCCGCCCCAGAGCCAGATCATGTTGGCGGGGTTCTCGCCGAGGTCAATCCGCACGTCGTTGATGTCGTGGTGGGCGAGGAGGTTACGCGACTGGTCCATGAGGCGGCAGAGCAGGTCTGCCCCCGGGCCTCGGGGAAGGTGCCGGGCGATGGGCTGATCGAGGATGTCGTGGGGCGGGGTGCACTCGGCGGCGAGAGGCTCCTTGCCGCGGTAGACCAGGAGGTGGCGATAGCCGACGCCGGGGTAGAAACGCAGGGCGTCGGAGCCGAGGCGTTCGTTCAGAAGGTCCACGAGCACGGCGGCCTCGCGGGAATCAATGTGGCCGGCGCTGTGGTCCACCAGGGTATCGCCGTCCACGGTCACCAGGTTGCAGCGGAAGGCGACGTCGGTCGGCCCGAGTTCGATGCCCATGCTGGCGGCCTCGAGGGGGGCGCGGCCGGTGTAGCACTCGGCGGGGTCGTAGCCAAGCAGCGAGAGCATCGCCACGTCGCTGCCGGGAGGCAAGGTGGGGGGGGTGTGGGAGACGGTGCCCAGGCGCCCGTGAGTGGCGATCCGGTCCATGTGGGGCTTCGCGGCGACCTCGAGGGGCGTGCGTCCGCCGAGGCGGGCCACGGGTCTGTCCGCCATGCCGTCGGGCACGACGATCGCGTACTTCACAGCGTCCTCCGTCGCATGGGGTGGCGCCAACTGCCGCCGATGATAGCAGGCCCTGGCGTGGAGAGTCAAACGACCCGCCGCGTGAATAGGGCGTCCTCTCTGTGCGTCAGAGAAGCGGAGCGGAGCGAGTAGCTTGCCCTTTGAAAGCCTGCGGCGGCTCAGTATAATGATGGCGGCTGGCGCTCGTCGCATGAGGGTGAGGAGCGGCGGCCGCTTGGCGAGCCACCAGGAGTGGGTGCAATGTGCGCGGTAGCTAAGCGTGTCGTGGCTCTCGGCCTCGTTCTCGGGGCGGTCCTGAGCTCACTGGCTTGCACACCTACCCAGGAGGGCGCTGTGATCGGCGGTGCCACAGGGGCCACGGCGGGCGCCATTCTTGACCATCACCACCGCACAAGGGGCGCCGTGGTGGGCGGTGTGGCGGAGGTATCATCGGGGGCGTGATCGGCTATACCTATGAGATCAACCGGTTCTGCCCCGCGTGCGGTCGGCGCTATCACTACTCGAAAGCCTACTGCCCTTACGATGGCGCCGCGCTGCAAGAGGTCCGCTGAGCGCCTGGCGTCGGCGCTGCCGCTCCACACGCTGGCTGCAACTTCGGATGGCGTATGACATCCCCTGCCGTCGAGGAAATTCCTCTCACCCGTTCCGACCTGCCGCGGCACACCCAACGGGTGCTGCGCGACGCGCGGGGCGCCAAGCCGGCCATCCTGCTTGTCGAGCGGGCAGGTCGGCGCCTGATCGTGAAGGACTTTGCCCATTCCCCGTGGCTGATTCGTCACACCTATGGGCGCTGGATCGTGGCCAACGAGACACGCATCTACCGCCACTTAGCCGGCGTGGAGGGCGTGCCTGCCTTCCGGGGGCGAATTGACGGCTTCGCGTTTGCAGTAGACTTCGTGGATGCGGCAGACCTCAAGCTGCGTCGCCGAAAGTCGCTGCCAGGAGGGGTCTTCGATCGGCTTGCGGAGCTTCACGCCGCGCTTCACGAGCGGGGCGTGGTGCACCTCGATGCCCACCAGCGCAAGAATATTCTGCTCACAGGGGAAGGCAAGCCGTTCCTCGTGGACTTTGCCACGTCGCTGTATCTCGGCAGGGGGTGGTTCTCGAGGAGCGCCCTGATTCCGCTTCTGGCGCAGGCCGACCGGCTGGGCCTCCAGAAGCTCAGAGCCCGGTACTCGGCCGACCGGCCTCCGCCCGACGAGGCCCAGCGCCACAGGATTCGGTGGTTGCTGGGATGGCTGTGGCCTTACACCGCCCTACGCAGGCTCAAGCGCATCATCCGGCGTCGCGCCCGGAGGCGGGCACGCTGTTCTCAAGGGCGCCCCTAGCCCAGGCGCCCGCGCGCCATCGCCACAGCGAAGACGAGCGCGACCGCCACCAGCGCCAGCACGCCCCAGAAGCCCAGGGCCGGGGAGTGGCGCGTCATCCAACGCTTCCAAGCGCTGCACACGGCTGGTTCCCTTCACAACCAGAAGCTGCCTGGATTGTAGCTTACCCCCCGGTGGGCGTCAACTGGGATGGCCAGCGGTTGACGCCGCGGGCCGCGACGCCTAGAATACTGAGGAGGCGGTAGCCGCGCGGCGCGTGCCAGCGCATCTCGTGCCTGCTGTAGAGGGGAAGAACCATGGCGTGCAGAGTGAGTTTCGCGGGCCTGCGGAACTGCCGCAAGCTGGCCAACGGAACTGCCGAGGTGGTTGTGACGACCGACATCGGGCCGCGCATCCTGTGCTACAGGTTGTCGGACGGCGAGAACATCCTGGGCCTCTGCCCGCCGACGGCGAAGGTGACGACGGAACTGGGCGACTGGCGGCCGGTGGGGGGACATCGTCTGTGGACCGCGCCCGAAGCGATCCCCCGGAGCTATGTGCCCGACAGCGCCCCCGTTCGGTGTGCGGAGCGCGGCAGCCGGTCGCTGCACCTCACCCAAGGCGTCGAGGTGCAGACGGGCATCCTCAAGGAGATGACCGTCACGCTCGATGCGAGAGGCACGGGGGTGGAGGTCGTGCACCGCATCACCAACACCGGGCTGTGGGCCATCGAGGTGGCTCCCTGGGCGCTCACCATCATGAACGGTGGCGGCTGCGTCATCGTGCCCCAGGAGCCATTCCGCTCGCACGACGACTATCTGCTCCCGGCCCGGCCGATGGTGCTGTGGCACTACACGGACCTCAGCGACCCGCGGTTCACCCTGGGCCCGAGGTATCTCCGGCTGCGAACCGACGAATCGCTTGCGGAGCCCCAGAAGATCGGCATCGCCAACAAGCAGGGCTGGGCCGCCTACTTCCGGCAGGGCACGCTCTTCATCAAGGAGTTCGCCTACGAAGAGGGCCGGCCTACCCCGACTGCGGCTGTAACTGCGAGAGTTACACGGCGGGCTCCTTCATCGAGCTCGAAACAGTGGGTCCGCTCCAGAGGCTCGAGCCCGGCGAGTCGGCCGAACACGTGGAGCGCTGGCACCTGCTCGCCGACATTGACATCGGCACGACCGAGCAGTCGCTCGATCGGGCGCTCCGGCCCGTCCTGAAGAAGCTCCGCGCCCGCTGAGCGTGCCGAGTGGATTGACTACCGAGGAGAATGCGCACATGCGACTGACCCGAAGGCTGTTCCTGTGCTTTGCGGCGGCCGTGGCAGTCCTGAGCCAGTGCGGCTGCACGATGTTCATCTTTTGCGACGGCGGCGGGCCGCTGGCCCACAACGAGCTGGGCGACTGGCTGGGCATGGAGCCGCTGCCAGCGCCGGAACCCCAGCAACTCGCGGCGCTCGTGGCGGATCTCAAGCAGGTGAGCCACGCGGGCTTCTCTGGGCGCTACTCGCTGCCGGGCGATGCGTCGGTGTTCTCGATGAACTTCATCCAGATCTTCAGTGTGCCGTTCACCCCAGCCCCGGGCTTGATTGTGAAGGGGCGGTACAACCCGTGGAAGGCATTCGTCCCTGGCAGCCAGCACGGCGACTGGCTCTATTTCGACCCCGGGAAGCCGGGCAAGCGGCAGTTCTATGCGGCACAGAACGGATGGGACTGCATTGTCGTGTGGAGCGATCGGGCCGATGCGTACGACGTGGCCACGCGCCAGCGGGTGGCCAGCCGGCGGACCAACGAGGTGGTAGGCCTGGGCCTGGGCTGGACCCGCTACCGGGAGGTCGCTCCGCTTGACGAGGAGGAGCAGCCGGGCGTCCAGGCGCTGGCCTCGCCCGCGACGGATCCCACAAAGGTCAGGTACCTGGTGAGGGATGGCAACATCGTCCTGCTCGGGATCGTGGGCTGGGGGCGGGTGAATCACACGCGGTACATCCAGCTCCTCTGGATCCCGATCCCTGTGGGGAAGGCCGGCGTGTGATGAGGACAATGCCGCGCTTGGTCGCCGTGGCCCTCCTGCTGGCGCCGCTGGCGGGGTGCTGTGTCGCATTCCGCTCCGCCGGGCCTCGCCGGATCACCCCCTGGCCGCCAGGGTCCCCGCCTGAGCCGGAGAAGATGAAGGCGGTCAGCATCGACTTCAACGGCCTGACGGGACCCACGGCAGACGACCTTCTGCTGCCTCCGCGCTCGCAACTGATCTACCGGAACGCGAGCCACTGGGCCTACTATCGGTCGGGGCGCTTCACGCACGTTCGCCCGGAGCCTGCGCCGGCCGAACTGCACGCGGAAATCCGCCTGTACGAGGAGCAGGCGCGCTCGCCGCGCTTCGTGCGCGCGCTCAATCTCCTCTCGCTCGGCCTTGTGCCGGCCTGGGAGCGGCGCGACATCGTGCTGGTGACAACGATCACAGATCAGAGGAATCGGCGCCTCGGGCGTTTCCGCGAGGCGGCCTCGGTTACCACGTGGCACCATCTCCTGCTGCTCCTCGCGTTCCCGTTCGGGCCACCGCCCGGCGTCGCGGCCGATACGGTGTACGACTTGAACCGGGCCACGATCGCCGAGGCGTATGATCAGGGCATCTACTGACGCGGCGAGCCCAGTGCCGGCAACAGGCGGACAGGGATTGAAGATCGTCATCGCTCCCGACTCGTTCAAGGAGTGCCTGCCGGCGGAAGCCGTTGCCGCGGCGATGGCGCGCGGCGTTCGGGCGGCCGCGCCAGGCGCGGAAGTCATCTGCGTTCCGATGGCGGATGGCGGGGAGGGCACCGTGCGGGCCCTCGTGGCCGCCACGAGAGGGCGCCTCCTGAGCGCCCGAGTGACCGGCCCGCTGGGCGACCCCGTGGAGGCGGAGTATGGGTTGCTCGGCGATGGTCGCACGGCGGCGCTCGAGATGGCCGCCGCCTCGGGCCTCCCGCTCGTGCCTCCTGAGCGGCGCGACCCGATGGCCGCGACGACGTTCGGCACGGGCGAACTCATCGCGGCTGCGCTGGATCAGGGCGTCGAGCGCCTTGTGCTGGGGATCGGCGGGAGCGCGACGGTGGACGGGGGGGCCGGGATGGCGCAAGCCCTGGGGGCGCGCCTGCTCGATGCCCGGGGAGCCTCGGTCGGGCGTGGCGGCGGAGCGTTGGCCCAGGTCGAGCGGATTGATGTCTCGGCGCTGGACCCGCGGCTGCGCCGCGTGGAGTGCCAGGTGGCGTGCGACGTCACGAACCCGCTGACGGGACCCCGTGGCGCCGCGCGAGTGTACGGCCCGCAGAAGGGTGCCACGCCCGAGATGGTCGAGCTCCTCGATGCCGCCCTCGCCCACTGGGCGGAGGTGATCGAGCGCGACCTGGGCGCCCACGTGAGCGACACCCCGGGGGCAGGGGCGGCAGGGGGGCTGGGGGCCGGCCTGATCGCGTTCTTGCGCGCAGAACTGGTTCGGGGGGTGGAACTCGTCATCCAGGCTGTCGGCCTCGACGAGAAGCTTCGCGGGGCGGATCTCGTGCTCGTGGGGGAGGGGCGCCTGGACGCGCAGACGGCCTATGGCAAGGTGCCCGTGGGGGTGGCCCGCGTGGCGCGCGCGGGCGGCATCCCGGTGGTTGCTCTCGCAGGCTCGCTCGGCGAGGGATATGAGGCCGTGCGCGAGCAGGGCATCGCCGCCTGCTTCAGCGTCGTGCAGAGCCCGATGGCCCTGCGAACCGCGATGGACCATGCCGACGAGTTGCTGGCTCGTGCCGCGGAGGAAGTGGTGAGGCTTTTCCTGCAAGGAAGAATGCGTGATTGCACTGTCCACAGCGTGGTACCCTCGCAGTGACCCCCGGCCCGAAGCCGCCCTGGAGGCGATTGCCCGCATGGGCTTCCAGGCGGTTGAGATCGGCATCGCGGATGCGATGCCCTTCAGCCTGAAGAGGATTCAGGCCGCCGTTGCGAAGACGGGGCTGAGAGTTGTCAGCGTCCATAACGTCTGTGCGGAGCGGAGCCTCGATGGCTCGAACCGACGCGGCGACTGGCTGGCGTCTACCGACGCCGAGCGGCGGCGCGAAGGGGTGGAAGCCACGCTGGAGAGCATCGCCAACGCCAGGGCGCTAGGCGCGTCCGCAGTGGTCTTGCACCTGGGCTCGCTGCCCATCGAGGCGAAGTGGGAGAAGCAGGCGCTGCTGGACAAGCTGAGCCGCGGCGGCGCCGCAGAGGCCGAGCGCCTCGGAGTCTCCCGCTCCGAGATCGTGGCCGAGCGCGAGTTCCTGGTCGCGCCCCGTTTCGAGGCGGTGTGCCGCAGCGTTGAGGAATTACTGGCGCGCTCGTCCGACATCCGCCTTGGGCTCGAGTGCCGCCTGGGCTGGCACGAACTGCCCAACGTGAAGGAGGTCGGAGAACTCCTCCACAGGTTCCCTGACCCACGCGTCGGCTACTGGCACGATGTCGGCCACGCCGTGATTCAGGATTTCCTCGGGCTCGCCGACCAGTATGAATGGCTCCGACGATACGGCGCACGGACGATTGGAGTCCACCTGCACGACGTTCGCGAAGGCAGCCGCGACCATTATCCGCCGGGCCTGGGCGAGGTGGATTTCCGGCGCGTGCTCAAGCTCGTGCCGCGCGAGGCGTTGCGGGTGATGGAGATCAGCGCCGGCTTCATCGAGGAAGAGGTGGCCCTGGGCAGACGGCGTCTCGAGGAGCTCGGCTCTTGCAGTTGAGGCGCTCGAAACTGATCCTGGCCTCGGCCTCGCCCAGGCGGCGGCAGCTCCTGGCGCAGTTGGGGTACACGTTCGAAGTTGTGCCGCCCGAGGTGGACGAGTCGGTGGACCCCGCGCTCGCGCCGGCCCGCCAGGCCGAGGCATTGGCCGTGCGCAAGGCTGAATCGGTCGCCCCACGGGTCGGTGACGCCGTGATCCTGGCCGCCGATACCCTGGTCGCCTGCGAAGGCCGTGTGATCGGCAAGCCTGCGGATGAGGCCCAAGCCCGCGAGTTTCTTCGGTGGCTCACCACCCATCGCCACGCGGTTATCACCGGCGTGTGCGTGCTCGACACGGTTCACGGCACGCGGCAGGTGGCGCATGACATCACCTGGGTTCGAATGACGCCTATGACAGAGGCCGAACTGGACGGGTACATTGCCAGTTGTGGCTGGCGGGACAAGGCCGGAGCCTACGCCATCCAGGAAGGCGGCGACCGATTCATCCAGTCCATCGAGGGCAGCGAGACCAATGTCATTGGGCTGCCGACGGAACTGGTTGAGAAGCTAGTGCCGCGCCTCTTCGGAGAACATCTGCGGAAGCTGCGTCGGGACACCGTCGCCCAACACCGCGGCTTGCTCCTCACCGAGGACGACCTTGCGGTGCCAGACTCCCTCGCCCGGAGCCTGGGCCGGCAAGCCGCGCCGTTGGAGGTGGAGATCGGTCCGGGGAAGGACGACTTCACCCTTCGGGCGGCCAAGGCATCGCCTGTGACGTGTTTCCTCGCCGTGGAGCGAGTGCGGGAGAGGGTGGACTCCCTTTGCCGCAAGATCGAGCGGGCGAAGCTGAGCAACGTGCGCGTGTACTTCGGCGACGCTGGAGCCGCGATTGCCGGGCTGCTCAAGCCGGGCAGCGTCCAGGCCTTCCACATACACTTCCCTGATCCGTGGCCGAAGCGCCGCCACGCACGGCATCGCCTGATACAGCCGGCAACGGCGCGGCAGCTTGCCGAACGACTTCGCCCCGGGGGCACGCTGACCGTGATCACGGACGACAGGCCCTATGCCGAGCAGATCCTGGCTTGCCTGGGGGCTGTCCCCTGCCTCGTCAACCGGGTGGGGCCAGGCCAATGGGCCACCGAACTGCCTGGCTACCACCAGAGCGTGTACGAACGCAAGAGACGCGCGGCAGGCTGCGTGATATACTACTTGCTGTTTGCCAAGGCAGCGTCTTCCGAAGAGCGAGAGCGCCCGTGAGCGAACGCATCCTGGTCGTGGGGCTCGAGGCCGAGGGCGAATCCATAGATCAGGCCCTCTTCGAGGCAGAAGTGCCTTTCGACGGGCACAGGTGCGTGGTTGTGGACCCGAGTGCGGTGCCGCTGCTGTGGCATGGCCTGGCCAGCGGACAGCCAGCCAATGCCGACGAGCGAGCCGAAGAGGCAGGCCGGGTGGCCAACGTGCTGCGCCGGCGGCGCCGCGAGGCTACGACCCTGGTGCACAGGGGCGGTACGCTCGTGTGCATTCTGCGCCCGGTCGGCGCCCCGTTCCGAGCCGAGCGAGGCGCGCCCCAGGGCAGCGCCCCGGCGATTCTGCACGCCTACTCCTGGCTGCCCGAGGAGCCGTCGCTCGCGCGTCTCATCATTGCGGCATCGGCGGGCGGCGAGGTGCTGCCCGTGGATGAGGCGCATCCTGCCTGGAAAGCATTCTGCGCCGGCGCACAGCCCGGGGCGTGCATCGTGAACACCGAGCTTCCTGCGCACTGGCACCCCATAGCCAGGGACGCGCAGGGGCGCCTCCTGGCGCTCGAGGTCCGAATCGACCATGGCCGTGTGCTGTTCGTGCCGCCATTGGGGTCGGAGACCCCTGCCGGGCGCGGTGCGCGTATCCAGCGGTTCCGGATGGCGGGCGACGCCGCACGGGCCAGGCCCGCAGGGCCGGAATGGGCTCGGTCTATCGAGTTGCCCGGGCAGAGTGAGCTTGCAGAGCGTCTCGCCGCGCTCGCGGCTCAGATCGAGGCGCTCGAGAGGGAGTTCGTGGATCTGCGCCGGCGCCACGCGTGCTTGCAGCGGCTCAACGGCCTGCTGCTTGCCCGCACGGCGCCTGAGTTGGCGGCCTCCGCTGAGGAGTGCTTCCGGCTCCTGGGCTTCAGCGTCGAGCCGAGCGCAGGCGGCGCGCTGAAGCTGCACTGCGATGAGGGCGCGGCGCTGGTGGTGGTGGCGACGGCGGAAGGGGCGATGGACGCCGAGCCCTACTGGGACCTCGTGCGGCAACTTGATGCAGGCTCGGGCAAGGCGATCAAGGGAATCGTCGTCGCAAACGGCTACTGCTCGCTCCCTCCCGCCGAACGGGGCTCGCCATTCCCCGAGTTGCTTTGCCGCGGCGCACTTCACCGCGGTGTCTGCCTGGTCGCTGCCGGGGACCTGCACATGGCGGCTCGCGCGATCCTCGAGAGCGGAGGAGACCGGCTCCTGGCGGGCCGGCTCCGCAGAGTGCTGCTTGAAGCGACCGGGCGGTGTGCCCTCCCTCTTGCTGCGCAGCATGAAAACGGAGGAGGGGATGCGCAATGACGTTCACTGAGCCCATCCGGTCGGCGCTCGCCGTTGGTCGCCACCGACAGGGGCAGGCTCTCAGCTCGCTCTGGCGAGGTTGACACGGTAGCGCGAGCAGCCTATAATCACAAGCCAAGCTTCCTATGGCCGTTGTGTATACCAGGAGAGACTCATGCGAAGCGACATATTGGTCCAGGGCCTGGAGGCGGCGCCGCACCGGGCGCTGCTCCACAGTTGCGGGCTCCGGCGCGAGGACTTCGGCAAGCCTCTGATCGGCCTCGCTTCGAGCGCCACCGACCTGATCCCAGGTCATATGCACCTTCCGCGACTCGAGCGCGCCATCGAGAAAGGCATCCATGCCGCCGGCGGCATTGCCATGAAGTTTCAGGTGGCGGGCATCTGCGACGGCATTTCGATGGGCCACAGCGGCATGCACTACTCGCTGCCCTCGCGCGAGTTGATCGCCGACATGATCGAGAGCATCATGCTTGCCCATTCCCTCGACGGCATGGTGCTGCTCACCAACTGCGACAAGATCACGCCTGGGATGTTGATGGCCGCCGCTCGGCTGGATGTTCCGTCCATCGTTGTCACTGGCGGGCCGATGCTCTCGGGCATCCGGCGGATGCGCCACCTGGACCTCGTGCACGATGTGTTCGAGGCGATGGGGCGCCGAAAGAAGGGCGAGATTGACGACGCGGAGCTGGCCGCACTGGAGCTCGAGGCCTGCCCTGGCGCGGGCGCGTGCGCCGGCCTCTACACGGCGAACACCATGGCGTGCTGCACCGAGGCCCTGGGCATGTCGTTGCCCTACTGCGGCACGGCGCTCGCCGTGTCGTCGGAAAAGGACCGGATCGCGTACGCCAGCGGCGAGCGGATTGTCGCGCTGGTGCGCAAGGGAATCACCGCCCGCCAGATCATCACGAAGCAGGCCATCGAGAACGCCCTGAAGGTGGATGTGGCGCTGGGCGGCTCCACGAACGCCTGCCTCCACATTCCGGCCATCGCCCACGAGGCCGGGGTGAACGTGCCGTTCCAGGCGATTGACGACATCAGCCGCGCCACCCCCACCATCACCAAGATTCGCCCGGCCGGCGACCACTTCATGGAAGACCTGCATTACGCGGGCGGCATCCCCGCGGTGCTCAAGCAGCTTGGTTCCCGCATGCACGACTGCGCGACCGTGAGCGGCCTGACCACGCGCCAGATCGCCCGCAAGGCCGAGGTCTACGATGAGAGCGTCATCCGCCCGGTGAAGCAGGCCTACCGAGCCGAGGGCAGCCTCGTCGTGCTCTGGGGCAATCTGGCGCCAGAAGGCTGCGTCGTCAAGCAGACCGCCGTGGCGCCCGAGGCCATGTGCATGACGGGCACCGCACAGGTCTTCGACGACGAGGAGGCCGCCATGAAGGCGATCCTCGCTGGGAAGATTCAGAAGGGCATGATGGTCGTCATCCGCTACGAGGGCCCCAAGGGGGGGCCCGGCATGCGCGAGATGCTGCATCCCACTTCGGCGCTCGCCGGCATGGGGCTGCTGACCGGCGTGGCGCTGATCACAGACGGGCGCTTCTCCGGCGGCACCCGCGGGCCGTGCGTGGGACACGTCTCGCCCGAGGCGGCGGCGGGCGGGCCCATCGCGCTGGTGAAGACAGGCGACAAGATCACCGTGGACATTCCGGGCCGCCGAATCGAGCTTCACGTGCCCAAGGCTGAACTGGCCCGCCGCAAGAAGGCATGGAAGGCTCCGAAGCCCAAGATCACGACCGGCTGGCTCACCCGCTATGCGCACCTGGTGACGTCGGGCGCGCAGGGCGCGGTGCTACGTGACCCCAGCCAGGACCAGTGAGGTCGGCGATGGCCTCGGGCAGCGAAGAGGGCGTCTTCAGACTGTCGGAGGCTCTGCATCCGCCTGCCTGTCGGCGGCTGCGCGCTGAAGTCGGGCGATGCTCCCCTGGCAGATGATGGCCCGCACAGGCGAACTCGGCTCCAGGGCGGCCTTGGCGAACGCGGCCACTGCCTCGAGACGCGAGGCCAGCGGTTGCCCCTGCTCGACCGCTTCGCGGGCCTCGGCCGCCAACCCCTCGACGACCCTGCGGAAGGCGTGATCCCTGGCTGGATCGCCTGCGAAGGCATCTATCCGCTCCAGCACGTCGGGGGTTCGCTCGCGCACGCTGGCCTCCGTGGCGGCAGAGGAGGCGGTCGCAGTGTCAGCCATTGCCTCGCGCGCTAACGATTTGACGTCGGCCATCAGCGGCGCCAGTTCTTCAGCGCTCAGGCTGGCGCGGAAGATGCCGTGTGTCACGTAGCTCAGCAGACGGTGGGCGAGCCAGAAGGACCTGCGGTCGGCGGCGAGCCGGAGCGCCGGGTAGTTGGCTACAGCTTCCGCGCGGGCCCGTCGGCGCTCGGTGTCATCGAACGGGGTCGCGTCGCCAGTCTCGCGTGCTTCTCCCTCGATCTCGCGCAGCGCCTGGGCTAGCTCGTGGAGTTCGTCGAGGGAGACGTCCAGGAGCGCGGCGAGCAGGGGGTTACTGTCAAGGGGCACTGACCCGTCGGCGAGTTCTGCGATGGAGTAGTGGATGAGGGCGAGTGCCCCCACGTCATCGGGAGAGCCGGCGCGGGTTGCCGCCGAGTCCAGCGCGCTATTGAACAGGTCGAGGAGTTCATCGTCCAGCACCTGGGCGAGGACGTAGGCGCGCACCCTCTGCGAGCGACGGGCCGCCATCTGGGGTGCCAGAAGCGCCTGGAGGTCCTTCTGTGTCAAGGGTAGGATCGCCTGGTGAAGCTCGCCCAAGTCGGGGCGCAAGAGCCGGAACTCGGCCCAGTCGCGGAGCATGGCACGTAAGCGGCTCATGTGGCGGTCGAAGTCGTCCTCGCTGACACGGTCACTCTTGAGCCGGTCTGCCTGGCGCCTGATCGCTACGATGTTAGCCTCTCTCGGTGACAGTCGCTCGCCTCGTGGCCAGCCTGAGCCCGCGGCGGGGTGATGATGCTTCTTCGACATCGGAGTCTCCGCTATCTGATCAGTTGGCCCTTTGACAGGTGAGGGCGGTGACGGAGCAAGGGGCGAATGTGAGACTGAGCTGGCGGCCCGCGGCGCGTTCGGTGGTGTCGAAGAGGCGGACGCGGTCGGGCTCCTGCCAGGTGTTCAGGTCGCGGTAGTGAGACCCTCGAAGGGTCTGAACGCGGCACTCCCGACGCGGGCGGAAGGCGTCGAACAGGATGGTGGCGGGGATCGGCCTGTCGTGGTGGCGATTCACCGCGAGCAGTACCAGCTTGTCCCCGGTTTCATCCAGGAGAGCGACGGCATCGAGATAGGGCGCGCCCTTGACCTCCGGCAGGCCGCCGCGGGCGGGCACATCGGTGGCGGGAGCCGTGACGCGCAGTGCGACGGGCCAGATGCCCGGCTGGGTGGCGTACAACCGCGATGTGAAGTAGACCGGGTTCGGGTAGACGATTTCGCGGGTCTTGCGCAGGCCGCCGCCGTGGTTCATGTTGGCTGTGTGGGTGATGAGCTCGACGAGGCCGCCGGAGCGGATGGCCGTGTGAAGGATGCCGGCCAGGAAAAGGGCTTCCACGATCTCGCCGTTGTTGGGCAACTGCGGCTGGTTCGTGAAGACCTGGAGCTCGGTGATCGCGAGCCGCGGCTTCTCCACGTGGGGCGCCATCTGGCTCCGCAATCCCTCCAGCACGCCAGCGTAGGCTGTCGGGTAGGCGAGGAGCGACTCGAAGGCGCCCAGGGCATCGCGGGTGCCGCGCAGGCCGCTGCCCATCAGGCTGTGGATGGAGACCGACTCGACCAGCTTCCCTTTGCGGGTGACCAGCGGCTCATTCCACTGGATGTCCTGGCCGCAGGCGATCAGGTGGATTGCGGGGTCGGCTGCCTTCATGGCACGGTAGAACCGCTCGTAACGTTCGGCGTACTCTTCGCGGGTGCAGTGGCCGATCTGCCAATCGCCCCAGAGTTCGTTGCCAATCTGCCAGAGCCTGACATTGTAGGGCTTGGGGTGGCCGTTCTGAGCGCGAAGGCGGCCGTAGCGCGTCTCGGGGCCTCCATTGCAGTACTCCACCCAGGCGGCGGCCTCCTCGGGTGTGCCGTCGCCTGCGTTGACGCAGAGGAACGGCTCGCAGCCGACGGCGGCGCAGTAGGCCATGAACTCGTCGGTGCCCACGTGGTTCGGTTCCGGCTGGTTCCAGGCGCGGTTGAAGACCGTGGGACGCTTCTCGCGATGGCCGACTCCATCCTGCCAGTGGTAGCCGGAGGCGAAATTGCCGCCAGGGTAGCGCAGCAGCGGCAGGCGGGCCTCGCGCCAGAGGCGCACCGCATCGGGGTCGAAGCCGGCCACGTGGTCGGCAGGGAAGAGCTCCGCGTCATCGAGCCACAGCGTCCCCGGGCCAGGCAGAGCGAGGGTGAGGAAGAACACCTCCCCCTGCGCGTAATTGCCCTTGGGAAGCGAAAGCAGGAGTTTCTCCTTGGACCAGCGGTCCCCCACACGGCGGAATTGGCCGCGGGCGACTGCCTGCCCGTCCGGAGCGCTGCGGCGCAGCGAGACCTCCAAGCGCAGATCGGCGGCTCCCTGACCCCGGATCGCCAGGCTCAGCTCGAAGTTCCGCACGCGGTGGAGTGGCAGGCAGATCGGCTGCGCCACGCCCGCTGCCCCTCCAGGAGGCACGCTGGTGACGGTGAGCCGCTGAGACGTCGCGGAGTTGAAGGGCTGGGTCCTGTCCAGCTCGTACGCAATCTCTCCCTGACCCCACGGAATCCAGGGGAAGGCAATGCCGCGCTCGCGGCTTGCGGCGAGGCCCTTGACCTGGAACTCGCGCTCGAGCCCAGCGGCCCGGTGGGCGATCTGGTCGTCGTTTCCGAACAGGTGCCACGGCTCGAAGCCCGGGTTGCGCAGAATCTGCGCCCAGATTCCATTGTAGATGTTGCTGCCCAGGTGCTCGCAGAACTTGCCGTAGAGCCGCCTGCTCACGGGCTGCTCGGCGCGCCGGCCGGCGAACACCTCGATCTGCGCGCTCCAGTCGGCGGCGCGCCGCTCTTCGTACAGGGACGGACTCGCCATGGCCTCTCCTCCAATGCAGTGCTGCGCCGCCACAGCGGCGAACACGGCAAGTGCATGTCCAGTCCTGAGCATCCTGTCTTCACCGTTGGGTTGGGATGTTGGGCTGTCGTGGACGAAGCGTGATTCTATCGGGTTATGCGGCGCATCACAAGTGGCGTTGCCGTGGCGGGGTCGGCCCGCTATAATCGCGGCGTCGGCGCGGCGTGGCTGCGTGAGGAGAATCGCCTGCCGGGCCTTCGGAGGAATCGGAAGCCATGCGCACCAAGATCGTCGCCACACTGGGTCCTGCGAGTGAGACGCCCGAGCTCATCGGTGCGCTCCTCGAGGGCGGAGTGGATGTGTTCCGGCTCAACTTCTCGCATGGCTCACACGACGAGCATGCCGCGCGCGTGGCGCATATCCGCCGAGCGGCGAGGCGGATCGGCGCCAATGTGTGCATCCTTCAGGACCTTCAGGGGCCGAAGATTCGCACGGGGCGGCTCAAGGGCGGCAAGGCCGTAATGCTGGAGGCCGGGCGGCGCCTGACCATCACCACCAGAAGCCTGATGGGAGACGCGGACTGCGTGTCCACGACGTACAGGGCGTTGCCCCGGGATGTTCGCCGCGGCGACCGCATCCTGCTGGACGACGGCCTCCTGGAGCTGAGGGTCGTGGGCAAGACCCGGGAGGCGGTGCACTGCGAGGTTGCCGTCGGCGGTCCGCTGGGGCAGCACAAGGGGATCAACCTGCTGGGCGTGCTCGTGAGTGCGCCGGCGATGACCGCCAAGGACCGGCGCGACCTCGCCTTCGGCCTCCAGCTCGGAGTAGACGCGATCGCCCTGTCGTTTGTGCGCCGTGCGGCGGACGTGCAGGCGGCGCGCCGCGCGATCCGCCGCGCGGGCTGCGACACGCCGATCGTGGCCAAGATCGAGCAGCCGGAGGCGGTTGACGATCTATCCGCCATTCTCGACGCATCCGACGGCGTGATGGTGGCGCGGGGCGACCTCGGGGTGGAGATGCCGCCCGAGCGCGTGCCTGTGCTCCAGAAGCGCATCATCCGCGAGGCCAACCAGTGGGGCAAGCCCGTGATCGTGGCGACGCAGATGCTGGACTCGATGATCCGGAACCCGCGCCCGACGCGGGCCGAGGCATCCGATGTGGCGAATGCCATCTTCGATGGGACGGATGCGGTGATGCTCTCTGGGGAGACGGCCGTGGGCGCCTACCCGGTGGAGGCGGTGCGCATGATGTCGCGCATTGCCGAGGAGGCCGAGACCGTGTTCCGCCCTGTGCGCTCGGCGCCGGAGGATGAGCGGCCGCTCTCGGTGCCGGCCGCGATGGCGGATGCCGCCGTGCGTGCGGCGGAAGACATCCGCGCCGCCGCTATCGTGGTGTTCACGCTGTCTGGCGCGACGGCGCGCCTGGTGGCGCAGCGGCGCCCCTCGTGCCGCATCCACGCCTTCTGCCCTGTGCCGGCGCAGTGCCGACGCCTGGCCCTTGTGTGGGGGGTGGAGGCTCACGCCGCCGCCATGGCGCACAGCACCGACGCGCTGGTGGCCACGGCCGACCGGCAGTTGCGCCACCTGGGCGCTGTGAGGCGGGGGGACGTGATCGTGCTGGTGGGCGGGGCCACCCCGCTGCCGGGCGCTACGAACTCGCTGAAGGTGCTGCGCGTGTGAGGATGGCCGTGCGGCCGTGCTCAGGGCTGCTTGGCTTCGGGAGGGGCGGGCTTCGTGCCGGACTCTTCCTTGCCCTTGGGTTCCTGCTTCGACTTGGGTGACTCCACCCGCCTGGCAGGCTTGGGGGGGCCTGTGGGGATTTCGCCGCGGATGACGGGATTGCCGATCAGTTCGTACTCGCCCTTGTCGGGGAGGAAGATGATGGTGTCGGCCTCTCCGTTGCCTGAGGCGCGCCAGAGCTGAGGGCGCGGCTTGCCCTCGGCGGCCGTCATCACGATCTTGCCCACCTTGAGATCGTAGTCGGCGTGGGAGCAGAGCGCGCGCCAGGCGTCGGGCGCATCGCTCGTGGTGGCCGGGCGCTCGGTCGAGGGGCCGACCTTGATGGTGTCCACGGTCGAGAGGCGAACGTCCCCCGTGGCGACAATGCTGATGAACTGGCGAGTCTTCGGGTCCACCTTGCCGTCCATCTGGGTGCAGTCCACCCGCAGGGCGCCCTTGAGCACGAGAACCTTGCCCGTGAAGACGAAGTTGCCTGTGTCGGATTGGTAGACGATGCGGTCTGCCCACACCTGAAGGCGCTCGCCCTGTTCCGTGGCAGCAGCGGTCGGAGGCGCGGGCGGCTCGATGGCCGCTGCGAACGCCGAGCCGTACGGCAGCGCAATCAGCAACCCGAGAACGGCAATTCGACCCATCGAATCGCTCCTTGGGAGAAGGGGCCGCAGGCATCCTCGACGCCCTATTCTACGCAAACAGGCGGAAAAATCCAACCCATTCGTCCCCGGCGGGCGCAGGTCAAGCTGCTACCAGTCCGGCCACGAACCCGTTTGCAGTGGGCAGAGCCACCGTGCGTCGGCCAGGGCCTCTAGCGTAGTCGCAAGCGTCCCGCTTGCGGTGGTGTTCGACGAGCGAGAAGCTTGTCGCTACACGGAAGAAGGTGAACTGGTTTGCGGCCGGAGTGGCAGGGGCCGGGCGGCGTGGGCGCGACGGCCTGCTACAGTTCCTGCCCGCGCCCGGTGGGTGCCGCGCATGTGGGACTTGGGCAACATGCGCCCATGCTGTATCACCTGCGTGGGGGAGAGAGTGATACAGCATGGCAATAGCGGCCACAGAAGGGCTCAAATCGCCAAAGCGCCTTGCTGTATCACCTTGCGGCGGGGGGCGGCGGTGATACAGCATGAGGCCAGAGAGGAGACGGCCCGCCTCGTGAGCCCGCGGCGAGGTGTGCGACCCGTCCACCTCGGCGGTCGGGCGCCCGTGGCAGGCGGCCCCCGTCGGGCTGGGTGGGCCTTCGGGCTGCGTAGGAGGCCGGAGTGAGACGGGGCCCGGCGCCTGGCGCCGGGCCCCGCGTGAGGGCTGTGTGATGTGGCCGAGGCTACTGCCAGAAGTAGAAGACGACGGGGCCGAGGTACGTGATGGTCACGTCCTCGACCACGGGCGTCTGCCGGCCCTCGAGGAGGCCCGGCTTGTTATCACCGTCCACGGTGCCCTGTCGGGGGAGAAGGTAGATGCGGTATTGGAGGCTGGTGGCCGTGTTGGCGATGATCCTCTCGTCCGAAGCTTTGCGAAGCCTGCCGCCGCCGAAGACGCCGGGCTGCTCGGCGGTGGCGGCGGGCGCGTTCTGGGGGACTTCGAGGCTCCATGTGCCGCCCAGAGCGGCCTGGCCGCGGATGGGGAACTTGTTGGTCCGGCTGATCGGGCCGCCCCAGCGGTCCTCCTCTTTCATCCAGGGGAGGAAACCTGTCCACGAGATGGTGCCCAGAGTGATGGCGTCGCCGCCGGTGTTCGGGATGGAGATGGAGCGCGACTGGTATTCGGCGTACTGCGTGTTGTCGGGAGCGCCGACGTTGAACCCGTCATAGCGCCCCTCGGGGCTGATGGTGAAGTTGAGCTGCTTGTCGGCGTGGGTGCGGACGATCACGCTGTCTACCGTGGCATTGGCGTCGCCGCACGGGCGCAGAACGGCGCTGTTGGCCGGGGGATAGAAGTTGAATGCCTTGAGGCTGTTCTCCGCCGCGACCGCCGAGCTCTTGGTGTCTACCCACAGGCGCACGATGGACGCGACCTCGGGGTCGAGCTTGTAGTCGGGCTTGCCGCCCACGCCGCTGGTGTCGTCGTCGCGCCAGTCGGTTCCGAGGTTCCCGTCGGTGTTGCCTCCTGGCGGGCCGACTCCCGGGTCGTCGTTCGAGCATTCGTACCAGGCGAAAGCGATGTGGTGCCACTCGCCGATGCGCCAGGTGCTGATGTTGCTGTAGGAGGCATCCTCATAGTAACCGGTGTCGGTCTGGTACTGGACCGGGGGCGCGGTGGGGAGCATGGGGAGGTGGTTTCCGTCGGTAATGGTGCCCTCGTAGTCTCTGGCCTTGGTGAAGGTGAGCTTGAGCTGGAGCTTGGCGGCGAGGGGGTTGGTGGCGGTAGTGACGACCTGGAGTGCGAGTTCCTCCTGCCCGTCCTCGCCCTGGATCTTGATGATGTTGCGGGTGCCGGAGAAGAAGCCCTCCTCGGGGCGGATCCAGAGGCTCACGTAGCCGCCGTCGGTGCGGTTGTTGCTGATGAGGGGCGTGCTGACGCTGTATTCGACGTAGCGGCCTGAGCCGCCGGTCAGGCGCAGGCCGTCGGAGAGGAGCATGCCGTTCTGCGTGAAGACGTCCTTGATGATCTCGCTCTGTGTGGGGTTGGAGGCCACGTAGGCGCCTCCCTCTTCGGGAGCGAGGGTGGGCTTGGTGAAGTTGAGGCGCAGGGCGTTGGCCGGGGCCGTGGGTTCTTTGCGGCGGGCCGCGATCCAGCCATCCACCCGCGAGGGTTGGATGCCGGCCACCAGGGAGCCGTTGGCGTCGCGCGCGTGGTTGGGGCCCGTGGCGGCGTAGGTGAAGGTGCTGGAGCTGGCCGCGGCGGCCCGGCCGGACCCGAGGGTCTCGAAGTCCTCCTGCGTGGTGTCGTGGACGACGTCGTAGGCTTTGAAGGCGCCGCTGTGCTCGACCACGCCGTCGCAGCCGAGGATCATGTAGGCGATGTAGTTTCCCGGGCTCGCGGTGAAGAGGCTGAGGTCGAGGTCGGGGGCGAGGATGAGCGACTTGGTCGCCCGATCGGTGCCGATGATCGTGCGCTCCTGGATGGAGTTGTCGTCAATCGTCTCCACGGTGCCGCTGAGGGTGGCCTTGTAGAGGACGATGCGGTGGCCGTTCCACTGGCCGTCCTCCCAGTTGGCGATCCAGTTTCCCGCCGTGTCGGTCTCGGTGTCGGTGAGGATGTGCGGCAGGGGGGTGGAGATGGACGACTCTTTGCCGGCGGCGGGCACGCGGTCGGAGAAGGCGCCGGGCCCGACGATGTAGTAGCGGGTGCGGAGGCACTTGGGGTCGTTGTTGGGGTCGGTGCTGGTATCGAAGTCGTCGCTCAGGCCGGGGACTCCGATGTCGCGCCACTTGTCCACCACGAGGGTGCGGCCGTTGTTGCCGCCGAGGTCGTTCTTGATGTAGACGATGCCGCGCATCTGGCCCTTGCCCTTGCCCTCGTAGATGACCACGGTGTAGCCGCGCCACTGGCTGGGGCTGGAGAGCCAGGTTTTCGCGGAGCCGTCGAAGTTGGCCGCGGTGAGGGTGTTGGCGGTGACGCCGCTGGCCAGGCCCTGGTCGCACTTGAGGAAGGTGTAGGTGCGGCTGTAGACCTCCTGGCGGCCGAGCGACGAGAAGCAGACGGGGTGGTTATAGCAGGAGGAGGACAACTGGTTCTTGCCGGTGACCTGGGGCGCGACGTCGGGCGTCGTGGCGTCCGCGTCGCGCGAGATCTGCTCACGGAAGGTGGTTTTCGTGCCGGTGTCGTCGCCGCTGTCGCGGCTGATACGCGAGTAGCTGATGTGCGCCCGCGTGTAGCCTGCGAGGCCGGTGGCGTAGACGTTGGGGGAGAAGGCCGCGAGGATCGCCTCGACCTTCTTGTCGTTGAGCACGGTGTCGGGGAAGGGGTCGGAGTCCGCGCTGGCTCCCTGGTGGGGGAAGGCGGTGGTGCGGGGCGCGAGGCCGTAGAAGAAGTCGATGGCCTCGTTCCACGAGTTGAACGGGCCGACGGGATAGGCGCTCCAGCCGGCGATCTTGCGCTCGAGCATTCGGTCGTAGGTGGGATTGGTGGTTTCGACCCAGTTCTTCCAGGCGGCGGTCATGGTGGCGTTGGGCCAGTGGTCGAGGCGCTCGGGGCCGCGCTTGCGCACGAGCCAGAGGGCCACCTCCTCGGCGTCGGTGTCGTTGATGAGCGTGCCGTCGCTGGCGACCACGCCCCGGAGGAGGGCGTAGATGAGCTCCTTGCCCGCCGTGTTGAGGTTGATGGGGCTACGGCAGTAGGTGATGGCGCCCGCGGCGCTGCTCTTGCGCTCGAGCGTGGTGCCCTGGGGGTCTATGGTGTAGGGGGCGAGGTCGGAGGGGGGCTGATGGGGCCAGGAGTAGATGGTGAGGTAGTGCTTGAGGATCTCATACTCGCGGGCGGGATGGTAGGGCGGGGTGGAGGTGACCGGCAGTTGGTCCAGGACCTTGGTCTTCACTTCGTCGAGGGTGCCGAAGCGCTGGTTGGGCAGCTTGCTGCGCTCCTGAAGGAGCTTGGTGGCAATGCCGGTAGCCTGGGCGCTGGTGTAGCCGAGCTTGACGAGAAGGGTGTGCAGCGTGGCGTAGAGGCGCGCCGTGGCGGCGTGAGTGGAGGGGTCCGGGAGGCTGGCGGGGACGGCTCCGTCGCGGTCGTTGATGTTGAGCTTGCCGGCGCAGTCGAAGACCTTGATGTTCGACACGCCGAGGCGCGCGCCGAGGTCGTCGTGCACGAGGGCGTATGAGTTGCAGCGGAGGTTGCAGTAGTGCTTCTTGCCTCCGGTGTCCACGTAGCCGGTGGAGGAGATGGTGGGGTCTACGAACCAGGGGTCGGCTGGGCTGTCGGAGGGGTCGGCCACGGCGCCGGTCTGGTAGGTGCGGTAGTCGGCCGCAGCGCCGGCCGGCGCATGGGCCCAGCCGTAGCGGATTTCGCCAACGGCGTACTGCATGGCCGCCTGGGCGATGAGGTCGCTCTGGGCCGAGGCGCGGTACGAGCCGGAGATGTCGTGGTGCAGGCGCGCCAGCACGGCGAAGCCGAAGCCGATGACGGCCAGCACGGCCAGGAGGCCCACGGTGATGATGAGGGCGGTGCCGCGTTCGGTCTTCTGTGCTCGAGGTCGCATGATTGGAGCTCCGTTTGCCTGGTTCGTTCCCGCCGTGGTTCGGGCGCCGGTCACGTGCCGCTGCCGCCCAGTTGTGCTCCGCAGGAGATCACCATGGAGATCGTGCCGCGGTTGTCGGCGAGTTTCAGTTCGACGAGCACCGCGCGGGGCAGATGCGGGTCGGCAGAGGCACTTGTGAGGCTGAGGCTCGCATCACTGGGCGTGCCGGTGGGCGATGAGTAGCTGATGTACTTGACGTCCATCTGCTGCACGCGCACGCCCAGGGAGCTGCAATAGGTGCTGGACTTGTAGGTGTCGGGGTCAATGGGGGGGCCGCTGAGGGCCGGAGCGCCCGCGTTGTCGGGCGGCAGGGCGAGGCGGTAGAGCATGCCATCGCTGTCCACGAAATAGGCCACGTGCACCATCTCGCCGTCTGCGCCCACGGGGGCGACGAACTGGATTCGGTCGAGCGAGGTGGAGGCGTCGTTGAGGATTTTGAAGTAGCCGACATCGAGGGTGGCGGCGCTGCCCAGCTCGTGGCACAAGCGGTCGAGCACGGCGCGGCCGCCGGAGACGAGCTCGGCCTCGGTGAACATGGTGGCCGAGAAGCGGGTGGCCGAGGTGTAGAGCTGGAGGATGCCCCACATCAGGAGGGCGGTGAGGCCCACGGAGACGAGCAGTTCCACCAGCGTGAAGCCTCGGGCGGTCCGGGAGCGATGGCATCGCGCGTTCATGGTCGGGTGCTCCATTTACGGCTTCTTCCCCACCGGAATGTAGGTGACGTAGCGGCCGATCACCTGGGAATTGACGACCGAGGGGTCGGGGTAGTCGCCAGCAGGCGCGCGGTACGGGAAGCCGCTGTAGACGAAGACGTCGAGGCGGCACATTTCGGGGCGCTCGGCGGCGGGAGCGCTCAGGATGCAGCCATACGAGTAGCGCCACTGGTCCTTGGGCTGGGTCGAGTCGCCGTAGGTGGCCACGGGCATGGTCCGCGTCTCATCTTTCTCGGGGTCGGCGCCCTTGACGGGGTCGGATACGGCGTTGACGCTGCCGCCGAGGAACCTGGCGGGGTAGCACTGGGTGGCGGAGGCGTTCTTGATGCCGATGATGGCGAAGCAGTCGCCCACACGCACCTGCTCGTATTCTTTCTCGGTGGGGGTGACGTTGAATCGGACCCCGCTGCCGACGTTCACGACGTCGTCGGTGCTGCTGGTGATGGGGTAGAGGTGCCCCTCGGCGGAGCCGGTGGTCATGACGATGAAGTAGCCGGCGAGGCTGGCGTTGCAGTTGGTGCTCCACTTCGGGCTCTGGCCGCCCATGACGGCGCACTGGAGGCTGTTGGTGTTGACGGCTTTGATGGTGCCGGTGCGGAGAGTCTCGGGCACTTTCGAGAGGGGCTCGAGGGCCAGGTCGGGCGCCTTGATGTTGTTGAGGCAGCCGTAGACCCGCGCCACCGCGTGCCGTGCGGCCAGGGCGGCGATGCTGCGCTCGACCGACTTGCGGGTGAGGCGGTACCCTGTGGGGAAGAGCGACAGGATGCCCACGATGCCCACGCTGAGGACGAAGATGGAGATGACGACCTCGATGAGCGTGACGCCGTGGCGGCCTCGGGGGTGGAGCGGACTGCGGAACATGCTTTCTCTCCAGCCGAAGGGGCTACTTGGTCTTCGGCAGGTCGTCGGGATCGGCCTCGTCCGAGCCAAAGGAGCGGAGGACGCCTGTGATGGGGGTGACCTCGATGAAGCAGGCGCCCAGGTTGATCTCGTCGGCGCTGGCTTCGCGCAACGTGTGGAAGCGAATGAGGAACTGGCTCGTCAGTTGATTCGAGTTGAGGGATGTTGTGGTGGTGCCTTCTGAGTAGGTGACCGCCCGGATGGTGGCGTCGTTGGCGAAGGTGATGCTCAGGCCGGTGATCTCCGTCGTCCATTCCGCGTTGCCGGCATTGGTGCGGACCGCGACGAACTCGGGGAGCTGGTACCACTCGAACTGGGGCGAGCCTACGTTGGAGGCGACCGCCCATTGCTCGGGGTTGGCCTTGATGCGGGTGGCCTCGAAGCGCACGGCGCGCCGCTGCTGGATGGCCTGGACGCGGGCCGAGTCGAGCGCGGCGCGGAAGCGGCGCGCGGCATCCTTGGTGCTGGCCGAACGAAGCGCCGGGCCCACGGCCAGGATCGAGATCGAGAGGATGAACACGATGATCCCGATGCTCGCGAGGAGCTCGACGAGGGTGAAGCCGCCAGGCCGAATCCCCTGGCGGACCGGAGGATGGGAGGAGCGGCTATTGGCTGACATTGCTGCCTCCGAAGTTATTGATGTCGTCGGGGTCCAGGCCGCGGTCGCAGGCGTCAATGATCGTGCGGTTGACGCTGGTCGGGTCGGTCGCATAGTCGTTATCGCTGTAGTAGTCGGTCTTCTGGTCGGGGCCTTTGGAGTGCATCTGGAAGGTGGTGGGGTTGTAGAAGACGCTCAGGCCGGCGCCGGGTTTGTAGTAGTCGTCCTTGGGATACAGGCGGGCGGTGCCGGTGGGGCCTTTGGTGTCGTCCCAGAAGTTCGTGGTGCCGAAGTAGTTGGGCAGGGGCTTGGTGCCGTCCTTGAGGGGCGTGTAGTCGGTGGAGTCGTTGATGCGGACGCCAAGGAGGTAGCAGGTGGACGGGATGTAGTAGTAGGGCACGCCCCAGGGGTCCACGATCTGCTGGCGGGTCTTGGAGTCGCCGCGGAGGAATTCCCAGTCGTCGCGGGCCCGTCCCCAGCCCCTGGCAGTGCCCGAGCCGCTGGGGCTGTAGTCCTTGTCGGTGAGGGACTTGAAGAGGACGTAGTCCATGTAGTCGCTCTGCGCCGGGTTGTCGGGGTTGGCTGGGGCGTAGGGCTTGAGGGGGAAGAAGCCCATGTCTTCCTTGAATTCGACGAGGACCATGGAGATTCGCTGAATGTCGGCGCCGGCGGCCTTGCGCATCGCGCTGGTGCGAATACCGGGCACGAGCACGATGAGGGTGGCGGCGAGGACGGTCATGATGGCCATGACGATGAGCATCTCGGCCATGCTGAAGCCGTTGCGGACGCGGCGGCCGTGAAGGGCAGGGGGGCGCGAATGGCCGCGGGGTGCACTCATGTTCGTTCCTTCCTCTGGTCAGCTCTACCAGTTGCCAATATACCGGTTGATGTCGCCGGTCTCCTTGGCGCCCTGCTTCACCCGCTCGCCGTCGTGGGTGTACTTCTTGCCGTCGTTGACGAGGGCGTCGGTCTGGTACTTCTTGGCATTGTTCGGGCTGCCGACGACGAGTTCGGCGAACGCCCCGCAGGAGAAGAGGTCGAATGTTCTCGGGTTGTTGATCGGCTGGACGCCGTTCTCGCCGTTGCTCTGGCCGGGGTTCTGCTGGGGGGCCTTCGTGATGTCGGCGACGTAGCGGGTGTAGATGAAGGGGCGGCCCCAGGCGTCCACCACGGCGTCGCGGATGCGGTCGTTGTCGGTGTCAATGAACGAGCTCTCGCGCACCTTGAGCAGGTCGCCGAGCTGGGAGACCACCGTGCGGTTCGCGAAGTCGCTGCCCACGGGGTAGTAGCCACGCATGTCCTTGAAGAGTTCAATGGCGACGCTGAATTGTGCAAGGGTGATGCGCGAGGTCTGGGACTTCGACGACCAGAGGGCGGCTCGCACGCCGGGGAAGAGGAGGGCGACGAGGATGGCGATGACGCTGATGACCACCAGCACCTCGATGAGGGTGAAGCCGTGCAAGGGGCGGCGGGTGCCCGCGAACCGGGAGATGGCGGCTGTGCTACGCATGGTCATTTCTTCCAATTGCAGATGTCGTCTTCCTGGTTGCCGTCGTCGGCGTTATCCATGGCCCTTGTGCAGAAGAGCGCCATGGTGGTCGGGCCGAATTCGGGAAGGTCCTTGCCCGCCCCGGTCTGGCCGTCGGGGCCGACCGAGTAGAGGTCGTAGGTTTCGGCGTTGTGCTTGGGGTTGCCGGCGAAGTTGTACTCGGTGTCGGGGACGGCAGGGAAGGCTCGGCGATTGTAGAGGATGGGGCGGCCCCAACTGTCCACGATCTCGGGGAAGCCGTTCGATTGAACGTCGCTCGCCTCGATGGCGAGGCGCAGGGTGAGCATGGGATGCTCGCGGCTGAGGTAGCGGTGACAGAGGTAGTAGTAGAGGGCTTCGGCGGGGTAGACGTTGGTGATTGCGGGGATCACGGTGTACGTGGGCGGGGTGCCGCCGAGCGTGCCCTGAAGGTTCACGACGGGCTTGCCCTGGTTGATGAAGTCGGGCGGGTAGTACGCGTAGGCTTTGTGATAGGTGTCGAGGGCGACGGCGACGCGCTTGAGAAGGGCCTCGGTGTTCGACACCTTGGTCTGCTGGGAGACGGCGAACATGGCCGGGAGGAGCATGCTGGCCAGGACGGCGATGATGCCCATCACCACCAGCAGCTCGATCAGCGTGAAGCCGCGCGTCAAGGGTCGGTGAACGGTGCGGGTTCGCATGGGCTTCATCGCTCCTGGCTACTTCCAGTTGGTGATCCAGTAACGCTCTTCCATCTTCGGGTCGCCTGCGTACGGGCCGCGGGACCACAGATCGTAGGAGTTCTTGTTTCGGCTGGGCAGGTTGTTGCTGATTCGCCAGTCCGCGGTGCCGAGGTCGGCGACACCGGGGAAGACGGAGGGCATCGTGGTGCCGGGGTCAATCAGCTTGCGCTTGTAGATGAAGGACCGGCCCCAGGTGTCTATGATCTCCGGGATGCCGTTGCCGTTGGTGTCGTCGCACTCCTTGCCGGCCTGGAGCTCGATGAAGGGGCTGGAGGGCGTGGCGTAGGGGTTGGCGAGGCAGTAGTAGAGGGCCTCAGAGGACTCGGAGGTGCCTGGGAAGCCCGCCCAGACCTGGTCGGCGCTGAACTTCTTGGCCTTGGCGAAACTCGATGGGATCTTGTCGGGGGGGTAGTAGCCCCAGCTCTCGTTGAAGCGGTCAATGGCGGCCTCCAACTGGGCGAGGAGGTTCTTGGTCCCCGCGATCTTGGCGGCGCGGCGTGCGGAGTTGATGACGGGCGCGAGGATGGCGACCAGGCTGGCGAGGATGGCCATGGTCACCAGCAGCTCGATAAGCGTGAAGCCATCGGCCTGCCGGGCCGAAGAAGCTCCGGGAAGCCTGGATGGCCGCATCTCTCGACTTACCAACCGCTTATGAGCCATTTGATCACCTCTTCTGGTCGGCTGGTCGCATCGTTTCGGCTGCTGCTGGGGCGGGCGAGCGAGTCACACCACCCTCCATAGCGATTCTACCGCGACGCCCATGCCAGTCAAGGGTTTATGATTCCAGGGCAGTGCGGGGCAGATGGTCGCTGGGAAAGGCGGCACGGCCGGAGGCGAACGCCGGTTGAGTGGGCGGATTTCCCCCTCCAAGGAGTCGGGCGCGGGACGCTATCGCAGTGTCCCGCGCCCGGGTTTGGTGGTCTTATTCCGTGGTGGTCACGAGCCGCCGAGCTGCTGCATCAGCGAGATCAGCGGCAGGAAGAGGGCGATGACGATGAAGCCGACCGCTGTTCCCAGGACGATGATGAGCAAGGGCTCGATGAGGCTCATCATGCCGCTCACCAGGGCGTCCACGTCTTCATCGTACGTCTCGGCGACCTTGATGAGCATCTTGTCGAGTTCACCGGTTTCCTCGCCCACGTCCACCATATTCAGCACCATGGCATCCACGATCTTGGTCTGGCCCAGCGGGCCGGCGATGTTCTCGCCCTCGCGGATGCTGTCGTGCACGCGGCCGATGGCCGTCTCGAAGACGGCATTGCCCGTGGCCTCCTTCACAATGGAGAGGGCCTCGAGGATCGGCACGCCCGATGAGATCAGCGTGCCCAACGTGCGCGCGAACCGCGAGATGGTGGACTTGCTGATGATCATGCCGAACAGAGGCATCTTGAGCTTGACCTTGTCCAGCACGTAGCGTCCGGTCTTGTTTGCCCCAATGATCTTCATTATGACGAAGATGCTGAAGGGGATGACCGGGATGAGGAACCACCAGTTCCGGATCCAGTTGCTGAAGGAGATCAGCATCTGGGTCATCTGGGGCAGGGTCATCCGCATGTCCTTGAACATCTCTTCGAACTTGGGGACGACCAGGATCATGATTGCCGCCAGAATGCCGCCGGCGGCGGTGATGACGGCGGCCGGGTAGATGAGGGCCGACACGACCTGCTTTTTTAGGCGCTGGGACTTTTCCATGAAGCCGGCGAGACGTTCCAGGATCGAGTCGAGCACACCGCCCGCCTCTCCGGCACGCACCATGTTAATGTAAAGTTTGTCGAAGGTCTTGGGGTGCTTCGCAAGCGCCTCCGAGAGCGCGGAGCCGCCCTCGACGTCCTCGGCGACGTCTCCGAGCTGGTTCTTGAGCACGCCGGGCTTCTGCTGCTCTTCGAGGATCTTGAGGCTGCGCACGATGGGGAGGCCGGCGTCCACCAGCGTGGAGAGCTGGCGGGTGAAGGCGGCGAGCTGCTTGGACTTCACCTTACCGAAGGCGACGGCCTTCTTGCGCTTGCGTGGGCCGACGGCTGCGGCGCGGGCCTTGCGGGCCGCCTTCTCCTTGACGTTGGTGGGGAAGTAGCTCTTGCCGCGGATCTTGACGATGGCCTCTTCGCTGGAGGTCGCCTCGATCTCGCCGTGGACCACCTGGCCCTGGCTGTCGAGCGCCTCATACGAGAAGGTGGGCATTGTCGTCTCCTTAGGGACACCGCCGCTCGGGGCGCCCGTGGCCGCCCCTGTCCAACTGATTGTATCGCGTCGCCCACGAATGTCAAGCCACAGCCCGATGCAGCGCGGGGTTAGACCATGACTTGTGTTTCGCGGACCACCTCCTCGATGGTGCTGATGCCGTCGTAGATATGGAGCATGCCGCTCTCGCGGAGCGTGCGCATGCCTTCCTGACGGGCGACCGCGCGGAGGGCCGTGGCCGGCTCGTGACGCATGATCATCTCGCGCAACGTGTCGCTGATGACCATGATCTCGAAGATGGCGGTGCGGCCGCGGTAGCCGGTGTTGTTGCAACGCTGGCAGCCCTTGCCGTAGCAGAACTGCTTGCCCTCCAGGTCGGCCTTGGTGAGGCCCACGGAGGCGAGGGCCTCGGCGGAGGGTTCGTAGGGGGTCTTGCAGTTGGTGCAGATGGTGCGCACGAGGCGCTGGGCCACGATGGCCTCGAGCGTGGCGCACAGCAGGTAGGGCTCGACGCCGACGTCAATGAGACGCGTGATCGTGGTGGGCGCGTCGTTGGTGTGCAGCGTGGAGAGCACCACGTGGCCCGTCAGGGAGGCCTGGATGGCGATCTGGGCCGTCTCCAGGTCGCGGATTTCGCCGACCAGGATCTTGTCGGGGTCCTGACGCAGGATCGAGCGCAGGCAGCGGGCGAAGGTCACGCCGATGTCCTCGTTGACCTGCACCTGCATGATCCCCTCGAGGTCGTACTCGACGGGGTCCTCGGTGGTGATGATCTTGATGTCAATCTTGTTGGCGTAGTTGAGGGCCGAGTAGAGCGTGGTGGTCTTGCCCGAGCCGGTGGGGCCGGTGACCAGGATGATGCCGTGGGGCTTGTCCACGAGGCCCTTGACGATCCGCAGCTCGTCCTCGCGCAGGCCGAGCCGCTGAAGGTCGAGGGAGACGACGCTGCGGTCGAGCACGCGCATGACCACGCTCTCGCCGTAGATGCACG
Organism: Planctomycetota bacterium; assembly: GCA_035384565.1. NCBI lineage: Bacteria > Pseudomonadati > Planctomycetota > Planctomycetota bacterium. The sequence goes on from DAOOIT010000006.1 coordinate 46,967, forward strand.
GGAGCGTCGAGATACGCAGGTCCACGGGGTTATGGCCCATGTTGAGCTCGATGCGGCCGTCCTGCGGCAGGCGGGTTTCGGCGATGTTGAGGTTCGACATGACTTTGATGCGCGAGGTGATGGCCAGGGCCAGGTGCCGCGGGGGCGGCATCATTTCGTACAGCACGCCGTCCACGCGGTAGCGGACCTTGAACTCGTCTTCGAAGGGCTCGAAGTGGATGTCGGACGACTGGTCCTTGATGGCCTGGATGAGGATCAGGTTGAGGAGTTTGACGACGGGCATCGAGTTGGCCAGCTCCTGGAGCTGCTCGATGTCAATGGAGGTCGTCTGCTGGCCGTACTGGATGTCGTAGGTGAGTTCTTCGCGGGACTCTTCGATCTCGTGGATGATCTGTTCGACCGACTCGCGTTGCCCCGCGTAGAACTTCTTCACCGCGCGGTCTACGGCGGCCTCGGTGGCGACCACGCCCTCGACGTCGCAGTTGAGCATGAAGCGCAGGTCGTCCAGGGCCTGCACCTGGAGCGGGTCGGCCATGGCGACCGTGAGCACACCGTCCTCGAACTTGACGGGGGCGATGCGGTACACTTCGGCGATCGAGACCGAGACGCGGTCAATCACGTCCTTGGGGACTTCGATGGTGTCGAGGTCCACCACGCCCATTCCCGCCTGCTCGGCGAGAACGTGGACGAGTTGCTCGTCGGTGATGATGCCACGGGCGACAAGCACGGCGCCGAGCACCTTGCCTTCGGCCTTGGCCTCCTCGACGCAGTCCTGGATCTGCTGTTCGGTGGCCCAGCCCTTCTCCTGGAGCAGTTCGCCCAGGATCTTGCGGCTGCGGCGCCGCCGGGTCCGCCGGGAGCTTTGCTCGATCTCGGACATTATTGGCTGCGCTCCTTGTACTTGCGCTGGAGGTCCTCGGGGCGCTGGGAGGCGGTGATCATCGTCTTGTAGTCTATCACCCCTTTGGCGAACAGCTCGTAGAACAGGAAGTCGTCGAGCAGCACCATGCCCTTCGAGCGGCCGGTCTGGATCTCGGAGTCGATTCGCTCGACCTTGTTCTCGCGGATGAGGTTGGCGATGGCGTCGGTCATGACCATGATCTCGAAGCCCGCCACGCGGCCCTGCCCGCCGACGCGCGGCAGCAGCACCTGCGAGAGGATGGCGAGCACCGACACGGCGAGCTGCGAACGCACCATGCCCTGCTGCGTGGTGGGATAGGCATCAATGATGCGGTTCACCGTGCGCGCCGAGCCGGTGGTGTGAAGGGTGGCGAAGACGATGTGGCCCGTCTCCGCGGCGGTGATCGCGGCGCTCATGGTCTCCAGGTCGCGCATCTCGCCCACCAGGATGACGTCGGGGTCCATGCGGAGGGCGCGGCGCACGCCTTCCTTGAAGCTCGGCACGTCCACCCCGATCTCGCGCTGGGTGACGATGCACTTCTTGTGGTCGTGATAGTACTCGATGGGGTCCTCGATGGTGATGATGTGGCGCTCCATGTGCTCGTTGATGAAGTTCACCATCGTGGCCTGGGTGGTCGTCTTGCCGGAGCCGGTCGGGCCGGTGACCAGGACGAGACCGCGGGGCCTCGTGAGCAGCTCCTTGAGGTGGTGGGGGAGACCGATCTGTTCGAAGGTCAGAAGCTTGTTGGGGATGAGACGCAGGGCGATTCCAATGCAGCCCTTCTGGTGGTAGGCGCTCACGCGGAACCGGGCCTGGTCCAGAAAGGCGAAACCGAAGTCCGTCGTCCCCACCTCCTGGAGTTCCTGCTGGTGGCGGTCGGGCGTGATCGCCTTCATGAAGCTCACGGTGTCCTCGGGAACCAGCGGAGCCGTGTCGAGCTTAAGCATCCGGCCGTTGAGCCGCACCGTGGGCGGCCGTCCCACGCACATGTGCAGGTCCGACGCGCCGCGGTCTACAATGAACTGCAACAGGCGATTGACTTCGATAGGCATTGCTACTCGCGCCAATTCCAGGGGCTAGGACTGTCGGCGGGCGCCAACATCATTTCCCCCGCCCGGCCAAAGGAAGAGAGTGTGGCGATGTCCCACAGCACGTTGTTCGTCGCCCAGACGGCCCGACGGCCCCCACCCCATGGGGCGCACCCGACGGCATTCCCGGCGTCGCGCATTGAGCCTGAGTCCACCTTGCCACGGGTGGGCGCCCTCCCTAGGTGGTCGCGGCCAGGATGTCGCCCGCGACGTTGCTGAGGACCTCTTCGATTGTCGTCAGGCCTTGCAGCACCTTGCGGACGCCGTCCTGAAGCAGGGGCCGCATGCCGGACGCGATCGCCTGGTCGCGGATGCGGTTGGTGGGGGCTTTGTTGAAGGCCATGTCGCGGAGCTGTCCGTCCATCTCCATGAGCTCGAAGATGCCCACACGGCCCTTGAAGCCTGTGTGGTTGCATTCGCCGCAGCCGGCCCCCTTGTAGAAGGTCACGTGCGCCACGTCCTCAGGGGTGAGGTTCACCATCTTGAGCTCGACGGGCTTGGGCTCGTACGGCTCCTTGCAGTTCGCGCAAATCCTGCGGATGAGGCGCTGGGCCATGATCGCCTGGATGGACGAGGAGACCAGGAAGGGCTGGACGCCCATGTCGATCAGACGGGCGACGGCGGACGGGGCGTCGTTGGTGTGGAGCGTGGAGAAGACCAGGTGGCCCGTGAGGGCCGCCTGGATGGCGATTTCGGCGGTCTCCTTGTCGCGGATTTCGCCGACCAGGATCACATTGGGCGCCTGACGCAGCATGGCGCGCAGGATTCGGGCGAAGGTCATGCCGATCGGCTCGCGGACCTCGGCCTGGTTGATGCCCGTGAGGCTGTACTCGACAGGGTCCTCGGCCGTGATGATCTTGCGGTCGGGCGTGTTCAGCTCGTTCAGGGCGGCGTAGAGCGTGGTGGTCTTGCCCGAGCCGGTGGGGCCGGTGACCAGCACGATGCCGTTGGGCCGCTTGATGATAGCGCGGAAGCGCCGGTAGTCGTCGTCGCCGAACCCGAGGTCCTGCACGCCGAGCAAGACCGACTGCTTGTCAAGAATACGCAGGACGACGCTGGGGCCGTGGCTGGCCGGAAGGGCGGAGACGCGCAGGTCAATGTCCCGGCCCAGGAGCTTCATGCGGATTCGCCCGTCCTGCGGGCGCCGCCGCTCGGCCACGTCCATGTCGCTCATGATCTTGATACGCGAGACGATCGCGCCCTGAAGGCTCTTGGGCGGGTTCTCCACCTCGAAGCACACGCCGTCCACCCTGTAGCGGATGCGCAGGCGGTTCATGAGGGGTTCGATGTGGATGTCGCTCGCCCGGGAGCGCAGCGCCTCTGTGATGATGAGTGTGACCAGGCGGATGACGGGCGCATCGTCCGCAGAGTCGCCTTCCCCCAGCTCGTCGGCGTTCTTGTCTGTGAAAGCGATGTCGCTCTCGGTGAACTCCTGGAGCATGTTGTCAACGGTCTCTTCGCCCGTTTCGTACTTCTGGTGGATCGCTTCCTCGATGGCGTCGCTGGCCGCGATGACGTAGTCAATGTCGCAGTTGGTTGCGAAGCGCAGGTGGTCGAGCGCATACAGGTCGAGCGGGTCGGCCACGGCCACGGTCAGCCGGCCGTCGGCCCGGCTGATGGGGATCAGGTGGTGCTCGCGCGCCATGGCCTTGGGCACCGCGGCGAGGGCCTCCTGGGCGATGTCGAGCGTGCGCGGGTCCACCACCTTGCGGCCAAACTGGAGAGAAAGAGCGTGCGCAATGTCCCCAGGGGTGCAATAGCCCAGCGTTAGCAGCGCATCGCCGATGCGGACGCTGGAGTCCTTCTGGAGGTCCAGCGCCTCCTGGAGCTGTGGGTGTGTGATCACGCCCAACTCGGTCAGGATCGTACCCAGTAGCTTCCTGCGGTGGGCCATGCGTCTCACTCGGCCTGGTAGCCGGATCGTTTGCTGACGGCCTGACGCCTCCGTCATCCCGATAAAGCTAGATTGTAGCGCACATGGCAGGCGGCGTCAACACCTCATTCGCCTGTGCAGCCGATGCGTCGGGCGATGCCAAGACAAAGCGCCGTCCCGCCCGTCCAGCCGGCGGTGTCCAAGGGGCCGGAGGGAAGCCGCACGCCATGGCACGGGCCCTGTGTCTCCCCCTGGCTCGGCAGCGCGAGCGCGCAACGGCCGCGGCAGGCCGGGCAGCCGACGGTCGGGCGCAGGCGCCTGTGCGCCGCGGCTACTTCTCCTCAGCAGGCTTGTTCTCGCCCCCCGCGGCCTCCCCGCCCGCCTTGTTGCCCGCCTTCTTCTCGCGGGCATCGTCCCACTGCTTCTGGAGCTTCTCTGCGTACGCGCGGGCGTCCTCTTCCTTCTTGAAGGTCTGGGCTATCTTCTGGAGCAGCTTGGGGCCCTTCGGGGCGGGTTCCTTGAACTCCTCTTTGCGCTTCTGGGCGTCGCGCTTCGCCCGCATCCAGTCCTCGCCAGCCTTCTTGTACTCTTCCTCATACTCTTTGAGGCGTTCGCGGGAGTCGAGGTCCGACACAACTTCGAACGTCACCTCACCGCTGACGCCCATCACCTGGAACACGTAGTAGCGCTGGGGCTTTCGTTCGCGTGGGGCATTCGTGCCGGCAGCCAGAGCGCCGGAAACCCACATTGCCGCCGCCATCGCCAAGATGCCCCCACAGACTCGTCGGGACACCACCATCTGGGCTCTCCTGACACTGCCTCCTTTGGCCTGCTGCGGCGCGTTTCTGCGCGTACCGCAGCGTGTCAACAAGAGGATACCAATGTCTGGGATTATACTGCAAGCGGCTCCGCGAGGCAAGGGAGCAACCCCGTGGGGGTGTGGGCCGGATTTGTAGGCAGGGTGATTGTCTCTGGAGCCTGAAGGGCTCGCATGGGATAGCCCAGGACAACGCCCGTATCTTCTCCCACACGTCAGGGCTTTGTGGCCCGCGAACGCGGGCGACCGGGGCTACCCTCAAACGCCCCCTCGGGGGCAAGACCCCGACCCCCGGAAGATGTGGGCTACCCTATTTCGCTCCTTCGGAGCTCCCGCAGCCACCCACAATTCCGGCCCGCAGCCACCGTGGGCGGCGCGGCCGGCATTCTCCCGGCGCGGATGCCAGGGCAGGAGGCATGGAGTCAGGTTCGGAGACGGCGGAAATCGCCGTCGCGGACGATGTTCCGCGTGGCGTCGAAGTGCTGCATCAGGCCCAGGGCGTAGCGGCGGGTGGTGTTGAGCAACTGGCGGAAGTCGCTCATGGTGATCTGCCCGTGCTGGCGCAGGTAGGCTTCGAGCTTACGCCACGCCTCCTCGACCGCCTGAGGGTGGAAGCCACAAACCTCGGCATCCACCAGGCCGCCGCTCTTGAGGAGCGCCTCGTGGACCGAAGCGATCTGGGCCGCGGGGAAGGGCAGGGCCTTCTGGAGGTCGGCCAGCGTGGGCGGCGCAAAGGGCGCGGCGAGGCAAGCCGCGAGGATGGCCTCGCGCACCTCGGCCTGGCGTGGGTCGAGTTGCACGCGGTGGCTGGCCAGCGCATAGGTGTTCTCCACGCGGCGGAAGCGCCCGGCCGCCACCCCCTCGTCCAGGATCGCGGCGAGGAGGTCCTCGGTGAACCGACGTTCGGGGTCTATCTTGGCCGCCAGCGCCGCCACGGTGAGCCCGGTGGCCAGCAGGGGCTTGGCCTTGTGATGCTGTGACAGGGCAGCGGCGGCCTGCTCGATAGCCGCGTCGCGGAGCGCGAGATCGTAGAGCCAGGCATCGGCGCCGGTGGACAGAATGCGGATGCGGTCGCCGCAGGCCTGCAGAACCGCGGCGGGCGTCTCGGCCAGTTCTTTGCACACGGCGCTGAGGCGGAGCGGCCCCGCGGCCTTGCGGAGTTCGTTGCTGATGGCGGCCTGGAGGCCGCCGTTGGCCAGGGCGAGCAGGGCCTCGGCCGCGTCGGCGCGCTGGCGCCTGTGCTTCAGGGGGTGCGCGTCCAGCACCTCGCCCCCTCCGAGGGTGGCGTCGCCGCCGGCGGTGCGCACGATGAACCGATCGCCGTGGCGGGCCACCACCTGCCCCGCCAGGCGCAGTTGCGCCCAGGCCTCGCTCCCGGGCTCGAGGCGAAGGCGATCCAGCAGAGCGACGCGGGCGTGGACCTCGCTCGTGCCCAGGTGGAAGGTCACCGATGCCCCGTGCTCGATGGGGCGGGGCACCGCCGCGTCCAGGACGAGTCGCCCGTCCACCATCGAGGTCGGCAGGAAGGCGTCGCGCGCACACAGCACGTCGCCGCGCTCGAGTTCATCATGCTTGATGCCCGCGAGGTTCACCGCGGTGCGCTGGCCGGCGTAGGCCGCTTCGACGGCGCTGCCATGCCACTGGAGGCCGCGGACGCGGGCGCGCTGCCCGCGCGGCAGGACTTCGACCTCGTCGCCCACGCGGAGCACGCCGCCCACCAGGGTGCCCGTGACCACCGTGCCGTGGCCGGCGATGGCGAACGAGCGGTCTATGGGCAGCCGCGCGAGCGCGCCGCCGGGGCGCTCGGGGATGCGGGCCGCCACCCGGGCGATAGCCTCGCGCAGCGCGTCGAGGCCCTGGCCGGTCACGCTCGACACGGGCACGATGTCGGCCCTCGCAAGGAAGGTGTCCGCGACCAGCTCGCGCACCTCCTCGACGACCAACTCGACCATCTCGGCGTCCACAAGGTCCACCTTGTTCACGACCACCAGCCCATCCCGGATGGCGAGGAGCTTGAGGATGGCGAGGTGCTCCCGTGTCTGAGGCATCACGGAGTCGTCCGCGGCGACGACCAGGATGGCGAAGTCAATCCCCGTGGCGCCGGCCACCATCGTGCGCACGAAACGCTCGTGGCCGGGCACGTCCACGAGTCCCACGCGGGTTCCGTCGGGCAGGTCCAGGAAGGCATAGCCGAGCTCGATCGAGATGCCCCGCCGCTTCTCCTCGGGCAAACGGTCCATCTCGATGCCCGTCAGGGCCTTGATGAGCGAGCTCTTGCCGTGGTCAATGTGCCCGGCGGTGCCGGCGACGAGGTGCTTCATTGTGTGGCGGCCCTCTGGGCGGTGGAGCGCCCGGTTGCGAGGGCTTGGACGCAGTCCAGGATGTCGCGGGCATCGTCGGGCAACAGCGTGCGCACGTCGAGGCCGAAGCGGCTGCGCCGGAACCTGCCGAAGATCGGCGGCTCGTGGGCTCGAAAGGCGGCGTCGAGCGCGCCGGCGGGGTGGCCGGCAGCCTCGAGCCAGACGACGACGGTGGGCACAGTTTCGCCCGGGAGAGAGCCGCCTCCGATGGAACTCTCATCCGCCTCGGGCGAGGCGGCCCACCGCGGCGCCACGCGGCGGATGGCTTCGGCAAGCGCTTGGGCATCCTGCGCCACGTCTTCCACCGGCCGGCGGATCAAGTGCATCGTCACCGTGTCGGGCGCGCCGGCGTGGAGATGGGCGCGCAGCGTGGCCTCGAGCCCCGCGAGCGTGACCTTGCAGACGCGCAGGGCGCGTTTGAGAGGGTGCCGGTTGATGCTCTGGACAAGGGCGCGCCGGCCGACAAGGGCGCCGCCCTGCGGGCCGCCGAGGAGTTTGTCGGTGCTGAACGTCACCAGGTCGGCGCCGTCTGCCACCGCCTGGCGGACGACCGGCTCCTGGGCGAACACGGCTTCTCGGCCGGGGAGGAGAAGGCCCGAGCCTGTGTCGAAGAGCAGCAGGGCGCCCGAGCGGCGGGCCAGCTCGGCCAGGGGCTTCACCGCCACGTCGCAGGCGAACCCGACGATGCGGAAGTTGCTGGGGTGGATCTTGAGGATGGCGGCCGCACCGTGGGTCAGCGCGGCCTCGTAGTCGGCGAGGCGGGTGCGGTTGGTGGTGCCGACCTCGACCATCTGGGCGCCGCTGCACGCGATGATCTCGGGCAGACGGAACGAGCCGCCGATCTCGACCAGCTCGCCCCGCGAGCAGAGGACCCGCTGGCCTGCCGCCAGCGCCGTGAGGGCCAGCACGAGGGCCGCCGCGTTGTTGTTCACCACGGTGGCGGCCTCGGCGCCCGTCAGGCGCATCAGGAGGTCGGCCACGTGGGTGTCGCGATGGGCGCGGCTGCCGGTGGCCAGGTCCACCTCGAGGTTGCAGTAAGCGCCTGCGACCTCGGCCATGGCCTTGATGGCGGCCGGGCCGATCGGCGAGCGGCCGAGGTTGGTGTGGATGATGACGCCGGTGGCGTTCACCACGCGCCGCAGCGAGCGCGGAGCCTTGACCCCGAGGCGCGCGGCCGCCATCTCGGCCACCTGCGCCGCCGTCTCGTCGGTCGTCGTCCCCTCCCCGGCGGACCGCTGGCGGTCGGCGCGCACTGCGGCCACGCACTCGCGCACGCACTCCACCACCAGCTCGCGCGGCAGCTCGGCCAGCAGCGCCCGCAGGGCGGGCTGGCTCAGCACCAGCTCGACGCTGGGAATGCCCAGAACGTTCATCGCGTGGCACCTCGGGCGCGCTGGGGCGGTTCGTTCGCCCGTATTGTAACCGCCGCGCTGGCAAGGGTCAAGGCTGCCTCCCCGGGCGCCAGCCGTCCAACGCGGGCGGCGACAGAGGCGAGGGAACGTGGCGCCCGGCGCCTGCGCCCCCATTCGCCGTCGAGTTGTCTTGGAAACCAGACACGGCGCCGCCATACCTGCTCATTCTGCCATTCTCGCTCTGGTGAGCAAGTATGGCGCTTTGGCGATCCGGGCGGCTCTACGGCCTTTCCGCCCATACTTGCTCAATTTCCTCCCCCTCACAGTTGAGCAAGTATGGCGCCTGGCCGACCCTGGCCCCGGTGGCCGTCCCCGGCCATCTGCGTCACATGCGCTCTCACAGGGTGACACAGCCGCGGAGCAGGCAGTGCCCGGATGCCTCGGTGGCGAAGGTGGCCAGGGATGTGGGCATCCTCGAGGGAGCGCCTCAGTTGACCCGAGCGTGTCCACGGCTTATACTTAGGTGGGAAAGGAGGGAGCGCATGCCGAACCGCCGCGTCCAGTGTCCCGAGTGCGGCCACGAGTTTCCGGCCGAGGCGAAGTGGGGGCCGAAAGACTGGGGCCTCTACGTGCTCGCCGTGGGGCCGATCGGCCTGATGGCCCTCGTGGTTGCGGGCCTCGGCGTCGCGGCCCTGCTGCGCCTCGTCGGCATCGGGGGCGACTAGACCAACAGAGAGCAGGTGTGGGCAAGTCCGCAAGCCTTTCAGACCGCCACGCCCTCACGCACGTAGATGGAGAGGGCAGGGCGCGGATGGTGGATGTTTCGGCGAAGCGCCCGACGCGTCGGCGCGCCGTGGCCGAGGGTCTGGTGCGCGTGGGGCGCGAGGCGGCCGCCGCGATCCGAGCCAATGCGGTCGCCAAGGGCCCCGTTCTCGAAACCGCGCGCATCGCGGGCATCCAGGCCGCTAAACAGGCCGGCGCGCTCATCCCGTTGTGCCACCCTCTGCCCCTTGAGCACGTGGCCGTAGACCTGGCGCTGAAGGGGGATGACGTGCACATCCGGGCCGAGGCGGTCGTCACCGGGAAGACGGGGGTGGAGATGGAGGCCCTGACGGCCGCGTCGGTCGCCGCCCTGACCGTCTACGACATGTGCAAGGCGATCTCCAAGGGAGTCGAGATCCGCTCCCTCCGGCTCCTTGAGAAGTCGGGTGGCAAGTCGGGCACGTGGAGGCGCAACCCGTAGCGGCTCACCATGCGCATCGAGGCCATCTGCGTCAGCGAGTCCAAGGGCGTCCCCAAACGAGCCATCGAGCGAGCCCTCTTCGTCGCAGGCCACGGCATCCAGGGCGACGCCCACGCGGGCGCGTGGCATCGGCAGGTGAGCCTCCTGGCCGCCGAGGAGGCCGATGCCTGGCGCCGCCAGCTCCCCGACCTCCAGCCCGGGGCCTTTGCAGAGAATGTCCTCATCGCGGGCCTGGACACGGATCGCCTTGGTCTGGGCAGCCGCCTCCGCCTGGGGGCCGAGGCCGAACTCGAGGTGACCCAACTCGGCAAGGAGTGCCACGGCCACCGCTGCACCGTGTTCGAACGCATGGGCGACTGTCTCATGCCTCGGCGGGGCCTCTTCGCCCGCGTCACGCGGGGAGGCGCGGCGCAGGTGGGCGACCCCGTCGAAATCCTTCAGACGGTCCCGCGGGATGTCATCCAGGCCGTTGTGCTCACCGTGAGCGACCGCTGCTCGCGGGGCGAGGCCACCGACACCGCAGGCCCCGCCGTCGCGAAGCTGCTCTGCGCGCGCCTGGGCTGCCACGTGTACAGGTTAGAGATCATCCCCGACGATCGGCCCCGCATCGAGGAGCGCCTCCGCCATTACAGCGACGGGCACAGCATTGACCTCGTGGTTGCCGTGGGCGGCACAGGCTTCGCCCCGCGCGACGTGACGCCGGAGGCGACCCGCGCCGTAGTGGACCGGCCCACCCCCGGGCTGGACGAGGCCATGCGCGCGGCCTCCCTGGCGAAGACGCCGCACGCCGCGCTCTCGCGCGGCTTCTCGGGGATTCGCAAGAAGACCCTCCTCGTGAACCTCCCCGGCTCCGAGCGCGCCGCCGTGGAGAACCTCGAGGCCATTCTCGCCGCACTGCCGCATGGACTCGCCAAGCTGCGGGGCGACCCGTCCGACTGCGGGCGCCCGCCCAAAGCCTGAAGCTCCGGAAGCACTGCCTTGCCCGATGCGCGTTACATCCGCCAGGAGATCTTCGAGCCGATCGGGGCCGAGGGGCAAAGCCGCATCATGGCCGCGTCGGCAGCCGTCATTGGCTGCGGCGCGCTCGGCTCGCACATCGCCAGCTGCCTGGCCCGCGCGGGCGTGGGCCGCCTCCGCATCGTGGACCGCGATGTGGTGGAGCTCGACAACCTCCAGCGGCAACTGCTCTTCGACGAGGAGGACGCGCGGCAGCGCCGTCCCAAGGCGACGGCTGCTGTGGAGCGGCTGCGCCGTGTGAACTCGACCATCGCTCTCGAGGCTCGGCCGTGCGAGGTCACTGCGGCGAACGCGGCGGAGCTGGTTCGCGGATTCGACGTGGTGATGGACGGCACCGACAATGTGGAGACCCGTGTGGCCCTCAACGACGCCTGCCTGGGAGACCACATCCCGTGCGTGTTCGCCGGGGCCGTGGGCGCGACGGGCCTCGTCTTCCCCGTCGTGCCCGGCCGGACGCCGTGCTATCGCTGCCTGATGGCCGAACTCCCTGCTCCAGGGACGGCGCCGACCGCCGGGACAGCGGGCATTCTGTACTCCACGGTGGCCGTGGTCGCAGCTCTCCAGTGCACGATCTGTCTGCGGCTTCTCCTCGGGGACTTCGAGCCGGGGGACGAAGCCCTCTGTGTAGACGTGTGGGACGCCGAGCTCACGCGGGTGAGAGTCCCGCGGCGGGCGCAGTGTCCCGCCTGTGGCCCGAAGGGTTCTGCAAAGCCGGTTTAGGGGATTTCCGTGTTGCTGTACGCGTCGGCGATCTTCCTGGGCGCGTTCCTGCTCTTCCAGGTCCAGCCGCTGATCGGCAAGTTCATCCTGCCGTGGTTTGGCGGCGGCCCGGCGGTGTGGACCACGTGCATGCTCTTCTTCCAGGTGCTGCTGCTGGCGGGCTACGCCTACGCGCACTGGCTGAGCACGAAGCTGGAGCGGCGCCGGCAGGCGGTGATCCACATCGCGCTGCTGGTGGCGGCCGTGGCCACGCTGCCCATCATCCCGTCGGCGCGGTGGAAGCCCTTGGGCGGCGCAGAGCCCACCTGGGGCATCCTGGTCCTCCTCACGGCAACCGTGGGCCTGCCCTACCTGGTGCTGGCCACGACCAGCCCGCTCCTCCAGGCGTGGTTCAGCGTGGCCCATCCCGGCCGGTCGCCGTACCGCCTCTATGCGTTGTCGAACCTCGGCTCGCTGCTCGCGCTGGTGAGCTACCCGTTTGCCGTGGAGCCGGGCCTGGCGTTGAGGGCGCAGGGGTTCCTGTGGTCGGTCGGGTTCGGGCTTTTCGCCATCCTGTGCAGCTACGCGGCACTGCGGATGCGCCAGGCGGAAGCCGCGCCGGCCGCAAACGCGGGGGGCGAGACCGCGGCCTCCGAGACCGAGAAGGCTCCCGGCCTGGGCGTGCGCCTGCTGTGGGTGGCCCTGCCGGCGTGCGGCTCGATCATGCTCCTCGCCGTGACGAACCAGATGTGCTGCGACGTGGCCATCGTGCCGTTCCTTTGGGTGTTGCCGCTGACGGTGTACCTCCTGACATTCATCCTGTGCTTCCACAGCACGCGCTGGTACCCGCGCGTCTTCTGGTGGGTCCTGCTGTTCGTGGGCCTGGGGGGCGTGGAACTCGCGCGCCGCGTGCTGCGCCTGCCGGTGCTCGGCGTCTTCGCCATCACCGGCACGCCGGAAGCCCCGGCTGGGGATCTGACCTTCGCGCACGGCCTGTGGACCTTCGTGACGGGCAGCGGCTACCTGGGTTCGGACCTGGGCTGTTCCGAGGCCCTGTCGGCCGTCCTCGGCGGCATCCCCTGGGTGATGAGCGAGGGGGTGGACGTCTCAATCCTGGGACAGATTATCAGTTTCTCCGCCGTGTTGTTCATCGCCTGCATGGTGTGCCACGGCGAACTGGTGCGCCTGAAGCCCAACCCGCGGCACCTGACATCCTTCTACCTGCTCATCTCCGTGGGGGGCGCCCTGGGCGGGGCCTTCGTGTCGCTGGTGGCGCCGCGCATCTTCCCCGCCTACCTGGAACTGCACGTGGGGCTGTGGCTCTGCGCCGCCCTGGCGATGGTGGCCTACTGGGCCGATCGCAAGCCGCATCGGGGCTGGCCGCGGCGCTGGTGGACCATCCTGTACCTGCCCGCCTTCGTGGGTCTGCTGGCGGTGCTTGCCGTGACGCTCAAGCGCGACGCCGATGAGATGATGAAAGGCTGCCTGTCGCTCTCGCGCAACTTCTACGGCGTTCTGCGCGTCAGCGAATACCACAAGACGGACCCCGAACGGCACTACTTCAGCCTTCAGCACGGCCGCATTTCGCACGGGAACCAGTTCGCGGACGTGGAGCGGCGCCGCTGGCCCACGAGCTACTATGGCGAGAAAAGCGGCGTGGGGCTGGCCATTCTGAACCTGCGCGGCGACGGCAAGTCGCCCCAGCGCGTCGGCGTCGTGGGCCTCGGCACCGGCACCATCGCGGCCTATGCCCGTCCGGGCGACTGCTACCGTTTCTACGACATCAACCCGGCCGTGCCCCTGATCGCCGCCACCTGGTTCCACTACCTCGAAGACAGCCGGGCCGCGGGAGCCGACGTCCAGGTGGTGCTGGGCGACGCCCGCCTGTCGCTCGAACGCCAGGAGCCGCAGCACTTCGATGTGCTGGCACTAGATGCCTTCAGCAGCGACGCCATCCCCATCCATCTCCTCACGCGCGAGGCGTTCGACGTCTACCTCAACCGCCATGTCAAGCCCGACGGCGTCCTGGCCGTTCACATCTCGAACCGCTACCTCGAGCTCGAGCCCGTAGTGCTCGCGCAGGCAGACTACTTCGGGTGGCAGGCCGTCGTCGTCGAGTCCAAGAGCGACAAGTCGCGCAAGGTCGACTCGGCCACCTGGGTGCTCCTGACGCGGAATGCGGAGTTCCTGGACTCGGAGCCCATCCGCCGTGTCATCGAGAAGGCCGAGGACGAGGGGGAAGAGCCTGTCACCACGCGGCGAGTCCTGTGGACGGACGACTACAGCAACCTCTTCCAGGTGCTGAAGTGAGGTTGACACGCCCAAACGCTCCGCTAGAATGGCTTGGGCGGGGATAGGGCGCAAACCCTCCAGACGCAGGAGGCCATGGCATGGGAGCGTTGATCCGCGTGAGGATGGGGTCACTCACCGCGACGGCTGAGGAGGTGCCCAGCCGCCTTCGTGCGCTCGGGGGCAGGGCGGTCACCAGCGCCATCGTCGCCAGCGAAGTGCCACCGGCCTGTCACCCGCTGGCCGCCGAAAACAAGCTGGTCATCGCGCCCGGCCTCCTGGCCGGCACGGCGGCCCCGTGCAGCGGCCGCCTGTCCATCGGCGCCAAGAGCCCCCTCACGGGAGGCATCAAGGAATCCAACTCCGGCGGCACCGCGGCGCAGGCCCTGGGGCGGCTGGGCCTGGCCGCCATCGTCGTCGAAGGCAGGCCGACACGCGACGTGCCCTACCTCCTCTTCGTGGACAAGGCAGGAAGCCGCCTCCTGGAGGCCCCTGAACTGAAGGGCCTGGGCAACTACGACACGGTGGACCTGCTTCACAAACGCTTCGGCGCCAAGGTCGCCTGCATCACCATCGGCATGGCCGGCGAGATGCGCCTCGCCGCCGCGAGCATCGCGATTACGGACGTGGATGGCCGCCCGACCCGCCATTGCGGCCGCGGCGGCCTGGGCGCCGTCATGGGCTCGAAGGGCCTCAAGGCCATCGTGCTCGACACGGACGGCCTGCCTCGACCCGCTAGCGCCAACGCGGAGGCCTTTGCCGCTGCCGCCAAGCGCTTCGCCAAGCATCTGGCGGCGCATCCCGTGACGGGCCAGACCCTGCCCCTGTACGGCACCAATGCCCTTGCGAACGTCATCAACGCCGCCGGCGCGTACCCGACCCGCAACTTCTCGGCGGGCACCTTCGAAGGCGTGGAAGCCATCAGCGGCGAGACCGAGCGGGAAACCATCCTGGCGCGCAAAGGCAACCCCCGACACCCCTGCCACCCCGGCTGCACCATCGGCTGTTCCAGCGTCTATCCCGACAGGGACGGCAACTTCCTTTCCAAGGGGCCCGAGTACGAGACCGTGTGGGCGCACGGAGCCGACTGCGGGATCGCAGACCTGGACGCGATCGCGCGCATGGACCGGGCGGACGACGATATCGGGCTCGACACGATCGAGATGGGCGCGACAATCGCCGTCGCGATGGAGGGCGGGCTGCTGCCTTTTGGCGACGCCGAAGGCGCGCTGCGACTCCTCGACGAGGTGCGCAGGGGCACGCCGCTCGGCCGCATCCTCGGCTCGGGCGCGGCGACCACCGGCAAGTGCTTCGGCGTCAGCCGCATCCCGTGCGTCAAGGGCCAGGCGATGCCCGCCTACGACCCGCGCGCCGCGAAGGGCATCGGCGTAACCTATGCCACCAGCCCGATGGGCGCCGACCACACGGCCGGGTACGCCATTGCACAGAACGTGTTGGGCGTGGGCGGTTCAGTGAACCCGCTTAAGCCAGACGGGCAAGCTGCCTTGAGCGCCGCCCTTCAGCAGGCCACCGCCGCGATTGACAGCACGGGGCTCTGCCTCTTCGTTGCCTTCTGTGTGCTCGACGTCCCTGACGCTGCTCAGGCCGTGGTGGACCTCATCAACGCCCATCGCGGCACGAGCTGGTCGCCAGAGGAATACCTGGAGACTTTGGGCAAGGCCACGTTGCGGCACGAGCGCGCGTTCAACCGTCTCGCAGGCTTCGGCGCCCTCGACGACCGCCTGCCGGAGTTCATGAAGACCGAGCCTCTCGCTCCCCACAACAGCCTCTTCGACGTTCCTGACGAGGACCTGGACCGTGTGCACGCCGGACTCTGAGAGCACGATCACGGTGGAGGTGACGCTGCGGTCCGTCCTGGCGAAGTACCGCCCGGACCCGAAGGACCGTAGACCGTTCCCGTGCAGGCTGGCGGCGGGGAGCACGGTGGGCGATCTGCTGGCCACGCTGGGGGTCCCCGAGGGCGTGGCCAAGCTCGTCTTCGTGGACCACATTCGGTGCGACCCCTCGGCGGTGCTGGGGGATGGAGCCAAGGTGGACGTGTTTCCGCCCATCGCGGGAGGGTGAAGACCGAGGCCTCGGGACGTTTGACTTTGCCGCCCGGGTGCGCTATAGTCATTGGATTCCAGGAGACACCGACCGATCGTGCCCTGCGTCGTGCGGGCCGCGGTTGGGAAGGAGGCGGGCGTGGACGCGACGAAACTGACCGAGAAGGCCGCGGTTGCTGCGGAACGAGGCAACTACGACTATGCGATTGATCTCTACTCGCGTCTGCTGGAGCTTCAGCCGCAGCACGTGGACGCACGCAGGGCGCTGCGTGCCGTGGAAATCCGGCGTTGCCAGGAGGCGGGGGTAACCAAGTCGGGCGTCTCCGGGTGGATACGCGGGCTGGGCCACCTGTTCACGGCGCTCGTCTACGTGGCGATCCGAAAACCCGAGAAGGCCATGACCGCCTGCGAAGGGTTTCTGAAGAACGACCCCTACAACCGGATCATCCAGCGCCTGCTGGCCTATGCGGCGGAGAAGGCCGATTACCCCGAAGTGGCCATCCTGGTGCTGGAGGACGTGCGCAACAGCGCCGGCACCGTGCCGACCAGGGGCCCCGCGCTCCGTGGCCACGTGAGGGTGTTACGGAAGCTCGGCCAGCTCTACGTTCGCACCGAGAAGCTCCCTCTCGCGGCCGAGCGCTACGAGGAGATTCTTAAGCTCCTGCCCGGCGACCGCGAGGCCGAAGGCCGCATCCGCGACATCGCGGCGCAGCGCTCCATGGTGGAGGGCGGATGGGACAAGGCGGGCAAGGCGGGCGGCTACCGCGAAGTGCTCAAGGATGAGGAGGCCGCGAAACGCCTCGAGGACACGCAGCGCGACATCCGCACCCGCGAGGACGTGATGGCCGCGATCGAGCGCGTCAAGCTCGACCTTCAGAAGGACCCGAACAACACCCGCCACCTCATCCAGCTCGGCGATTTGTACAAGATGCTCAGAGACTGGAACCAGGCGCGCGCTCAGTACGAACGGGCCCGCCAGATTGACCCACACAACTTCATGGTCTCCGAGCGTCTGGGCGATCTGCGGTTGGCCGAGATGGACCACGAGATCGAGGAGTTGGAGAGCGACCCCGACGCGAAGGAACGCGTGGCCCAGTTGCGTAAAGAGCGCTTGCGATTCGCCTTCGAGGAGTACCAGCGGCGGGCCAAAGCGCGGCCTCAAGACCTGCCCACGCGGTTCGCACTGGCGAACATCCTGTTCAGCACGGGGAACTTTAAAGAGGCTTCGGCGCAGTTCCAGCTCGCGTCGCGTGACCCCCGTCACCGCCGCACGGCGCTGTACCGCCTCGGCATCTGCTTCCAGCGCCAGGGCCTGGTGGACCTGGCCGTGGAGCAGTTCCAGAAGGCCGTTGCCGGGGCCAGCCTGGTGGACCAGGAGGTCAAGGAAATCCTCTATTCGCTCGGCGAGGCCCGGGAAGGGCAGAACCGGCTGAACGAAGCTCTCGAGGCGTACAAACGCGTCTTCGAGGTGGACATCAATTTCCGCGACGTTTCCAGCAAGATCGAGGAACTCTACAAGCGGGGCGCCAAGGACGCCACGTAGGCGCGCCAGCCCCTTCCGCCAATCCGTTGGAGAGAGGAATGCCCAGGTCTTTCACGACGAAGAAGCGCATCCGACAGAACCTCCGCCGGCGTCTGCACAACCGGGCGGCCAAGGGCGCGGTGAAGCTCCAGGTGCGGCAGTTCGCGGCCGCGTTGGAGGGCGCGGACGCCGAGGCCAAGGTGCAGGAGTTCCGCAAGGCTGCGCGCGCGCTCGACAAGGCCGTCGCACACGGCGTGATGCATCGCAATGCCGCTGCCCGCAAGAAGTCCCGCCTCGCGGCGCAACTGAAGAAAGCCACCTCTACGCCCGCCGCGCAAGCCTGATGGAAACACTGGCCCGACAGGCCCTCGCCCACGCGCGCGCCGACTATGCCGAGGTGCGCATCGAGCGCAGGGCAACCACGCATGTCACCTACGTGGGGCGCGAGTTGGAGGACCTCTCCACTTTCACGTCGGTGGGAGGGTGCGTTCGCGCCCTGGTCAAGGGCGGGTGGGGATTCGCCTCGTTCAACGACTACGCCGATCTGCCCCGCTGCGTGCGGCTGGCGTGCGAGCAGGCCGCCTTGGTGGGCTCTGGCCCGAGCCGCCTGGCGCCTCCGATGCCGGCCCCCGCGCGCGTCTCTTCGGGCTGCGTGGTGGACCCGCGAGAAGTGCCTCTTGAACAGAAGGAGGCGCTCTGTCGCCGCTACAACCAGCGCATCCTTGCGCACCCGCGCATCCAGACGTCCAGTGTGCGTTACCGCGACTCGTGGGTCGAGACCACCTTCGCCTCCACCGACAGCCGGTGCCTCTGCCAGGAGGAGGTCTTCTGCGGCGTCTCGCTGGCGGCCATCGCCAAGGACGGGATGAACGTCCAGCGGGCACACAAGGGCGTGGGCGACCTGCGGGGCTACCAGATCGTGGAGGGTCTGGAGGCTGACTGTGAGCAAGTGGCGAAACGGGCCATCGCGCTCCTGGCCGCTGAGCCGGTGCGAGGAGGGCGCTACACGGTGATCGCCGACCCGCTGTTGGCGGGCGTGTTCGCGCACGAGGCTTTCGGGCATCTGAGCGAGGCCGACTTCGTGTACGAGAATCCGCCGCTACGCGAGATGATGCAGATTGGGCGGCGTTTCGGCCAGGACCATCTGAGCATCGTGGACGATCCGACGTTGCCCGGCGAGGCGGGCTCGTATGGCTTCGATAGCGAGGGCATGCCCGGTCGGCGCACGGAGTTGATCCGTGGCGGGGTGCTGGCGAGCCGGCTGCACTCACGCGAGACCGCCGCGAAGATGGGCGAGGAGCCCACGGGCAATGCCCGCGCCATGGACCACCAGCATCCGCCTGTGGTCCGCATGTCGAACACCTATATCGAGCCGGGCAACTGGCAACTCGATGACCTGCTCGCCGACACGGGCCAGGGCCTCTACGCACGCGGCAGCCTGGGCGGTCAGACCGACATGGAGATGTTCACCTTCTCAGCCGAGGAGGGCTTCATCATCCGCGACGGGAAGCTGGCCGAACGCGTGCGCGAGGTGGTTCTGACAGGCAACGTGTTTGAGACGTTAGCCAACATAGACGCCGTCGGGAACGATCTGGCCTTGTACGGGGGGCTCGGGGGCTGTGGCAAGGGCGACCAGAGCCCGCTGCGCGTGTCCACGGGCGCTCCCCACATCCGCATCCGCAACTGCCTTGTGGGGGGACGGTGACCATGCCCTCCCTGAGCGCCGCCGCAGCGGCGGAACAAGTCGTCGAACGTGCACGACGCCGGGGAGACGCCGCCGAAGTCCACGTCGCCGAGAGCGAGGCGCGCCCGATCCAGTTTGAGAACAATCAGTTGAAGTGCGTGCACACGAAGTGCACCCGCGCACTCAGCGTGCGGCTGATTCATCGCGGGCGGATCGGCTTTGCGAGCACCACCGACACGTCCGACCCCGCGGGCCTTCTCGACCGGGCGACCGCCAGCGCCGCGTTTGGGCAGGAGGCGAAGTTCGCCTTCCCGGGGCCGTTGCCGTACCCCGATGTGGCCGTCTACGACCCGCGCGTGGCCGATTTCCCTATCGAGCGTGGCATCGAACTGGGGCGTGAAGCGATCGAGCAGGTCCTCAGCCAGTACCGCGACGTGCAGTGTTACGTGGAGGTGAACAGGTCGGTCGGCGCCGAGCGGCTGTTGAACACGAGCGGTCTCGACGTGCAGATGAGCCTCACCGGCTTCGAGTCCTCGCTCACGGCGGTGCGGGTGGGCGAGGGAGGCCTCCTGTGGGTGAGCGACGGCGAGAGCTCTCATGCCTTGGTAGCTGACCTCCCGCGCTACGCCTCGAAGGTGATCGCCGACATCCGGTTGGCTGAGCGGGAGGCCCCGGTGCCAGCCGGCGCGCGGCCTGTGCTCTTCACCGCGAGGGCGGTAAGCCTCCTCCTCCAGTTCATCGAGTCGGCTGTGAATGGCAAGCTCGTGCAGAAGGGAGCGTCTCCGTTGACGGGCCGGCTCGGCGAGCAGGTGCTGGGCGCGGAAGTGACCTTGTACGACGACGGCACCAGAGACTACGGCGACGGCAGCGCACCCTTTGACGCCGAGGGCACGCCAGCGCAGCGGACGCCCCTCTTCGAACGCGGCATTCTCCGGAATTACCTCGTGGACCTCCAAACCGCAGGGATGCTGGGACGTGCCGCCACGGGCAATGCGGCCAGGGCCTTCGCCGCAGCCCCCAGGCCCGAGGCCACCAACCTCGTCCTCGAGCCGGGAAGCGATTCCTTCGCCAGCCTCCTGGCGGGAATAGACCGCGGGCTTCTCGTGGACGATGTCCTCGGGGGGGGCCACTCGAACATCCTGGCCGGCGAGTTCTCGGTGAATGTGGGCCTCGGCTTCCTTGTCGAGCACGGGCAGATCATCGGCCGTGTGAAGGACTGCATGATTGCGGGCAACGTCTTCGAACTCTTCCGTCGGGTGCGCGGCATTGGGAGCCCTCAAGAGACGCACGGCTCGACCGTGACGCCGCCGGTCTGCTTCGACGGAGTCCACGTGGCAGGCGGGGACTGAGAAGGAACTTGGCCGGGCGAGCACCCTGAGGATTGAGCGCGCCCTTCGGGGTGCAGCTCCACGAAGCCATTGTGCCGCCCGGCCATTCTCTTGCCTCACTATGAGCATACAGGACGCAATTCTGGCCGACCTGACCCCCGAGCAGCGCGAGGCGGTGACGCACCGCGACGGGCCGCTGCTGGTGGTGGCAGGGGCCGGCAGCGGCAAGACGCGCGTCATCACCCGCCGTGTGGCGCACCTGGCCCTGCTGGGGGTGAAGCCCTGGCGCATCCTGGCCGTCACCTTCACCAACAAGGCGGCTGGCGAGATGCGCGAGCGCATCGAGCAGATGGCCGGCACGCGAGGCGTGTGGGTCTCCACGTTTCACGCCCTGTGCGCGGCGATGCTGCGCACGTCCGCTGAGACGATTGGCCTCGACCGCAACTTCACCATCTACGATCGCGACGACCAGCTCAAGGTGGTGGCCGAAGCCTTGAAGCGCCTGGAGTTCGACAAGGCGGACCTGCCACCGGCCAGCGCGCTTCAGGCGATCAGCAATGCCAAGACGCGACTCGAGAGCCCGGAGCAACTGGCGCGCAGCGCGATGAACTGGCGCGACGAACGGATCGCCAAGGTCTACGCCCAGTACCAGAAACTCCTCGACCACCACGCCGCGCTGGACTTCGACGACCTGCTGATGCGCGTCGCGCTCCTGCTCCGGGGCGATTCAGGCTTCCGGGAGCGCTGGCAGGCACGCTTCGAGTACCTCCTGGTGGACGAGTACCAAGACACGAATCACGCCCAGTACCTCATCGCTCGGGAGCTGGCGGCCCCCCATCGCAACCTCTGCGCCACCGGCGACCCCGACCAGGCCATCTACTCCTGGCGCGGCGCCACGATTCGAAACATCCTCGACTTCAAGGACGACTACCCCGAGGCGAAGGTCGTGAAGCTCGAGCGGAACTACCGCTCGACCAAGGTCATCCTCCGGGCCGCGGACAGCCTGATCACCCGGAATCTGCAACGCCACGAACGCGCGCTGTGGACAGAGAACGCCGAGGGCGTGCCGGTGCGGCTCCTGCTGGCCGATGACGCCGAGGAGGAGGCGGCGCAGGTGGTAGGCGTGCTCAGGAGCCTGCGCGAGGCGGGCCGGCCCTGGCGCGACTTCGCGATCTTCTACCGCACGAACGCCCAGTCGCGTTCGTTCGAAGAGACCATGCGCCACGCCATCCCGCACCGCCTCGTGGGCGCCGTGCAGTTCTACGGACGGCAGGAGGTGAAGGACGTTGTGGCCTACCTGCGGGTATGCCTGAATGAACGCGATGACTTGAGCCTCCAACGCATCATCAACACCCCGCCGCGCGGCATCGGCGACCGAACGGTCGAGTGCATCCGGGAGTGGGCCGTGCAGAACAACATCCCGCTGCGGGCCGCCCTGGGCCGCGTGGAGGACGTGCCTGGTCTGGCCACGCGAGCGAAGAATGCCGTCCGAGCATTCGCGGACCTCCTCGACGCGTTCCAGTTGGTCCCCACAAGACCCGTCCGGGAGTTCTGCGAACATGTCCTCGAGGCATCGGGGTACCGTGCCTGGCTCGAATTGCCCGAGAACAAGGAACGACGGGAGAATGTGGACGAGTTCCTCGCCAAGGCGGCCCGATTCGATCAGGAGAACCCGGAGGCCGATCTGAGCGCGTTCATGCAGGAGATCGCGCTGGTTTCTGACGTGGACAACCTGGATCGGACCTCGGACGCAGTGACCCTGATGACGCTGCACGCCGCCAAAGGGCTCGAGTTTCCTGTGGTCTTCCTGACAGGTCTCGAAGAGGGGCTGCTGCCGCACTACAACTCGTTGAACTCGGAGGCCGAGGTCGAGGAGGAGCGTCGCCTGTGCTACGTGGGGATGACCCGGGCGCAGGAGGAACTGGTCCTGTCCGCGGCCCGATGGCGGCTCCAGGGCGGCCAGGGGGCCGAACGGGAGCCCTCGCGCTTCCTTCACGAGGTTGGCTCCGATGTGTTCGACGAGGGCGGGAGAAACGCTCTGGCTGCGTTGGCGACTCAGCGCGAGTGGGGCGGCTCGGCGCCGGGCGCGCCAAGCGTGCTCGGGGCCGGCAGACTTCATGGCCGCCCGTTGGCATGGAGGACGGAGCCGAAGGAACCCGAGGCCGCATCAGCCACGCCTCCGACGCGAGGTCATCTGAAGGTGGGCGACAGAGTGCGCCATCCGCAGTTCGGCGAAGGACGCATCGTGGCGCTCCAGAACTCCGACAAGCTGACTCTGGCGACCGTGGCCATGGCCGGCGGCGGCAAGCGGGTGTTCGCGCTCGAGTACGCCAAGCTGGAAAAGCTCTAGGCTCTGCACTACAATGGGTTTCAGGGCAGGCCGTCGGGAACTGGCGCAGTACTTCACGCCCCAGGTGGTTGCCCGGTTTGTGTTCGACGCGCTGCGCGAACTCGGCTTCTCGATGCCGCGCCCCCGGGTGATTGACCCAGCCTGTGGCGAAGGTGTGTTCGTGGCCGAGGCCGCGCGGCAGCTCCCCGAGGCGGATGTCTGGGGCTGCGACGTGGATGAGAACCTGCGTGGGCGCTGGCGGCAGACCCACCTCGAGCGACGAGGCATACGCCTCCTGATTCAGGATGGGCTGGCGGATTCTTCTGAGGCAGGGATTGCGGCCGGGAGGTTCGATCTGGTCGTAGGGAACCCGCCCTATGGGCTGGGGCTCCGCCGGCCTGTGAGGGGGGAGCCCATCGAGTCCGCCTTCGTTCGGCGGTTTGTTGATCTGGCTCGGGAGGGCGGCTGGCTGGCCGTGGTGGTGCCGGAGGGCATCCTCGCAAACGAGAGGAGCCAGCCATTGCGCGAGTGGCTGCTGGACCGAGTGGCGCCCAGGGGCGTGGTGTCCCTGCCCGAGAGTACCTTCGCCGCCGCTGACACGCGTGCGAGGACCGCTTTGCTCTTCGCACAGAAGGGCGGCGAGCCGAATGGAGAGGTGCTGATGGCGGCGCCGCTCGGAAACTGCCAGGGCAAGGGCGCGCTCAGCAGCTATCTCGCCAGTGTGCTGACCAATATCCGGGAGCACGAGAGCCGTGTACCGTCTGGTCGTCATCGGCGGGCCTGAGAGCGGCAAGGTCTTCCACCTGCCGCCGGGCCAGTACGTGGCCGGCCGCGGGGCCGGCGCGGACATTCTGCTGGCCGATGACTCGGTGTCGCGGCGCCACGCTTCGCTGACGGTGAGCGAGGACG
Organism: Planctomycetota bacterium; assembly: GCA_035384565.1. NCBI lineage: Bacteria > Pseudomonadati > Planctomycetota > Planctomycetota bacterium. Next base: position 70,444 of record DAOOIT010000006.1, read on the forward strand.
GTGTGACGCTGCTCGACCTCGGCAGCCATAACGGCACCCGCGTCAACGGTCAGCCCGTCAAGTCCGCGCAGATTGTCGAAGGCGACGAAGTGCGGTTCGGCGACAGCCGGGCCGTGCTGGAGCGCTCGGCGGCCGGGGCCGGCGCGACCGTGATCCTGCCGCCGGAGGGGCGGCCGTCGCTGGTGCGAAGCCGGCAGGGGATCGCTCTGCCCGAGGACAGCCGCCGTCTTGCCATCCTCTACGACGTCGGCACGGCCATCAACAGCACGCTGGCGCTGTCCGATGTTCTTGGCAGAATCCTGAGCACCATCTTCGAGGTCGTTCCCGCGGAGCGTGGGGCGGTTGTGCTATGGGACCCCGCCGAGCGCCAGTGGCGGCCCGCTGCGACGCACACGCGCGAGGGAGCTGGCAGCGGCGGCGACATCGTGGTGAGCCGGGCGATCATCGAGAAGGCATTCGAGGCTGGTAGGCCTCTGTTGAGCGGGGACGCGCGGAGCGACGCCCGCTTCGGGCACTCCGATAGCATCGAGGCGCTGGCCATCCGGTCCACTATCTGCTGCCCCCTGGTGGTGCGCGGCGAACGCCTGGGGGTGCTGCATCTGGATACGCGCGGAGCCACGGAGGCGTTCACCGAGGCCGATGTGCGCCTGGTCGGCGCCATTGCCAATCAGGCGGCCATCGCCATTGCGAACGCGCGGCTTCACGACGTGCTGCGCCAGGAGAACGTCCAGTTGCGCCGCGCGCTTGGCGCGCGGCATTGCATCGTGGGCGAGAGCGCGGCGATGCGGGAGCTGATCGCGCTGATCCGCCGAGTAAGCCAGACGGATGCCACGGTGCTCCTGCGGGGCGAGAGCGGCACCGGCAAGGAAGTGGTCGCGCGCACGCTGCACGCACTGGGCCCGCGTCGGGCGCGGCCGCTGGTGTGCGTGAACTGTGCCGCGGTGCCGGAGGCTCTGCTGGAAAGCGAGCTCTTCGGGCACGAGAAAGGGGCTTTCACGGGCGCCATCGAGCGCCGGATCGGGCGGTTCGAGCAGGCGAACGGCGGCACCGTGTTTCTCGACGAGATCGCCGAGATGCCGCCCACGACGCAGGCCAAGATCCTCCGCGTGCTCCAGGAGCGCGAGTTCCAGCGGGTGGGAGGCACGACGCCGCTGAAGGTGGACGTGCGGCTGATTGCCTCGACGAACCGCGACCTCGAGGCGGCGATGGCGTCGGGGGGCTTCCGGCGCGACCTGTACTATCGGCTGAAGGTGATTGAGGTCACGCTGCCGCCGCTGCGGGAACGCAGGGAGGACATCCGGTTGCTGTGCGCCCACTTCCTGGAGGAGATCGCACGCGAAATGGGGCGGCAGGCGCCCGCCGTGGATGAAGCGGTCCTCCGCATCCTGGAGGCATACCCCTGGCCCGGCAACGTGCGGGAGTTGCGCAACGTGTTGGAGCGGGCCGTGGTGCTCGGAGCCGGCGAGCGGCTGATGCCGAGCCACCTGCCGCGCGAGGTCCGCGGCGGCTACCCCGGGCAGGGGGAACTGCCCGACGACTTGACGCTGGCAGCGGCAGAGCGCCGCCACGTGTCGGATGTGCTCGCCCTCACGGGGTGGAACAAGAGTCGAGCGGCTGCCCTGATGAGGATCTCGCGCCCCCGCCTGGACAGGAAGATTCGGGAGTATGGCCTGGAGCGACCCGAGGGCGGCGAGGGAGAGGCATCGCACCGTCCGCCGCAATAACAGAAGAGGCCGGCAGGCAAACCCTGCCGGCCTCTGGCGGAACGAAACGCCCGAAGGCTATTTCACGTCGGGGCGCGGAATGGTGGATGCCGGGATGAAGAGAATCTCGACGCGGCGGTTCTTCACCCGCGAGGCTTCGGTGGCGTTGCTGGCGACGGGCCACGAGGCGCCGAAGCTGCGGATGAAGAGATTCCTCTCCGGGATCCCCTTCTTGACGAGGTAGCGGAAGACGGCCAGCGCGCGGTCAGCGGCAAGGCCCATGTTGTCGCCGTAGGCCTTGATGCTCTCCGGCCGCTTGAGCGGCGTGGCGTCCGTGTGGCCGTCCACCTGGATGAGCACGTCCTTGCCCTTGAAGGCGGCCGCGATCTTGTCCAGCGCCTGCTCGCCCTTCTTGCTGATGGACGTCTTGCCGGGATCGAAGACGAGTTCGCCCTGGAGCACGAGGCGGCCGTCGCGCACCTCGCCGATGCCGAGAGCGCGGACCTGATCCTCGAACTTCTTGCTCTCGTCGGTGAGTGCCTTCACGGCCTTCTCGGTCTCTGGTTTGGGCGCCGCGGCCTGCTTCTTGTAGATGTCGAGCTGGCGCGAGACGTCTTCAAAACGCTTGCGGAAGGAGTCCTGCTGGGTGTTGATCTCCTTCTCTTTCTCGTCGAGGAGTTTCTTGAGGTTGTCGTTTTCGGCCTGGACGGCTTTGAACTTGGCCTGTGGCACCAGGCAGCCGGCGCTCAGGACGAGTGCGGCAGGCAGGAGGAGTAAGGAGGGCAATCCCTTGGCTCTCATGGGCATCTTCGTCCTTTCCAATGGTTTGCCGGGAAGTGCCCGGGCCTAGTTACTTCGTCTCCGGCGCGGGAGCGGGGGCCGGAGCAGGGGCAGGAGCCGGAGCGGGAGCAGTCTCGGCCTTGGGCGCCGGGGTGGCCTTAGGTTCTTCCTGCTTGGGTGCGAGGACTTCCGGAGGGAAGAACATCACTTCGACACGGCGGTTCTTGGCGCGGCTCTCGGGGCTGGTGTTGGGGAGGCGTGGACGGTACATGCTGAACGCTCGGAGGTACATGCGGTTCTCGGCGATGCCGGCCTGTGCGAGGATGCGAAGGACGGCACGGGCCCGGAGGGCCGACAGGCCCCAGTTGTCGCCGAACTTCGCGACGGTTTCGGGTTTGGCGACGCGGACGTCGTCGGTGTGCCCGTCAATCTGGATGGCTTCGTTGCTGGCCTTGAACTGGTTCGCCACGTCCTGGAGGAGCTTCTTGCCTGCGTCGGAGACGTCGGCGCTGCCCAGGGCGAAGAGGAGCTCATCCTTGATGATGAGCGTGCCGTCCACCACCTCCGCGCCGGGGTTCAGCCTCTGGATCTCGTCCAGCTTCTTCATCAGGCGCTCGTAGTCCTCCCGAGCCTTCTGGGCGAGGGCGCCGGCGTCCTTGTACTTGTCGACGTACAGCGCGATCAGCTGGTCCTTGGCCTTGAGCTGGTCGCGCAGGGCGTCGATGCGAGTGTTGGCGTCGGCGAGCTGGCTATCCTTGGCGGCGAGCTCGCGCACGGCCTCGTCGTACTTGCGCTTGAGCGTGATGTACTTCTTCCAGGGCACGACACAGCCCGGTGTTGCCATCACGAGCGCCAGCAGCGCCGCCACAGTCATCCTGCACACAGTGCCCTTCCTCATGACGTACTCTGCCTCCTTCACGGGGACGTGGTTTGGGAGCGACATCGGATGCCGATGCCCGCGGGCATCGGCCAACGGGGAGATCATTCGCGGCCGAAACACTACGGGGCGACGCCGGGGGGCGTCACGCCGAGAAGATCCCAGAAGAACTGCATCACGCTCTTGAGGAACTCCCAGTCGGGCACCTTCGAGCTGGCGACGCAGTAGAAGAAGAGCGCCCCCGGCACCACGAGCACGAAGGCCGCAATGGCGCTCATCACCGTGTACAAGGCAGACGGCTGCTCGCGGATGAAGAGGGCCTCGCCGGTGCCCATGGCCGAAGCAGGGGTGGCGCGGCCTGTGCCCGAGGCAGCGTCGGGCTGGAGCTCGTCGAGGGCGGGCTGAGGCCCCGCCCCCTCGAAGGGCGCGGTGGCCTCTTCGGTGTCGGTCCCCAGCTCGCCGGGCTCGAGCGAAACTTCCTCGGTCACCACGTCCTCGGTGCCGGCGGAGTCGTCATACTGATCAAGGCCGAGGACCATCGTGGGCACCTCGGTGTCGCCCGTTGGGCTGGCGGTCGGAGCGTCGCCGAGGTCAAGCGTGGGCACGGCGGTGTCGCCGGTGGCCGTGTCGGGCGCGGTGAGCTCAATCGTGGGGACCTTGGTGGAGGGTTCCCTGGGAGCGGCCGGAACGCCCGGCTCGAGCGAAAGCTCGACGTCGCCGCCCGCCGGAGGTCCAAAGCCGCCGCCCACCAGGGTCTCCGACGTGTCGTCGAAGTCGAACGGCTCGTCTGCAAGCAGATCGGCGCCACGGTCGGTGGAGGGGACGACCTGGGGCACCGCCGTGTCGTCGCCCGCCTTGCTGGGGACGACCACGGGGCCTTCGATGCCGCGCTGCTTGCGCACGGTCTCGATGTCGCCGCGTCGGAACTTCAGCATGTTGCCGTCGCGGAACGCGCGGAGTTTGCCCTGGGCCACGAGGGTGCGCAACTCGGCTTCCTGCATCCCCAGAGCCCGAAGGGCGTCCTCGAACGACAGATACTCGTCAGCCATCTCGGCTCACCTAACTGGTTAGGACAGGGCCATTCAAACAGGCGCAGACGGCGCAAGCTCACTCGCCTACGCGCTTATACTCTTCCTCTGTGCTGCCGGGGCCAAGGGGGCGCAGGCCGCTCAAGGTGCGGACGCCTCGCAGCGCGTACTCGCGCTTGGTGGCAAGCAACAGGTCCCAGCGATAGAGGCGGCCGGCCAGGAACTCGAAGGCACCGGTACGCATGTCCTGGGACTTGCCCGGCCCCGGCTCGTGGAAGCCGTAGACCAGGATAACCTCGCGGCTCGTGTCTATGAGGTAGAGAACGCTGCCCTCCGGATGAGCGGCGGCAAGAGCGATCATCTTCCCCGCCTGCCCCTCGCTCACCTGAGCTTCGGCGGCGGGCTGCCGAACCAAGAGCAATGCGACCAGGAGGGCGCCGATGGCACCCAGAAGGGCGCTGCTCAACCACAACTGCTTGCCCACGAGCAGCATCTCCGCCCCACGGACAGCCGTTCCATCCACGCGCTATCATTATAGTTGGGACGCCTTGGGTTGCAAGTGTTTTTTCGCAAAAATGGGCACTGACCTGGCAACTTTGGGCGTCTGAGGCCGTTGGGCTGAATGCGGCTGTGAGGCGAGAGCGGCGCCGTCTGGCGGCCGCAGTCAGGGTGCTGCACGCATGTGGGTCAGCCGTTTGGGCTCTTCGGGGTTCGGCGATCTTGCCTCGACTGGCCGGCGCAGGGGGTTGGCACGCTGTCCCATTGCGGACCTGGTGGTTCCTGGGGAGGGCTCCGCCGAATGCCTGGCTGGCGCAGCCTGTCCATGCTGTATCAACCCTGTGAGGAGGGAAGTGATACAGCATGGGCAGAAAGGCGAGGATTGGCGGTTCTCGCGGTTCCAGCCATTCCCGCTCATCTGCGGGGTGAGCAAGTATGGGGCGGGAGCAGCCGGAGGACGTAAGGGATTGCGGTATAGAGGGTTATAGGGAAACCTCGCCGGCGCCGCAGCCTCCGTCCCACGCTCTCCGGCGACTGCCACGTCAGGCGCGCCAAACCCTGATGAGCCGCGGTTTGAGACCCGCCCGCGGGTGGACAGCGAGATCCGGCGTTCGGTCGTCCGCGCTCAGTAGGGCTTGCATTTTGCCGGCGTTCGGAGATAATGCCGTCGGTTGGCGAGGATGAGGCGAGTTACCCACAATGCCATTGCACCGCACTGACGAACGCGGCGAGGGATTGGGCATAGCCTTTGTTCAACAGGTTATCCACAACGCGTCTACAGCGTGCTGGAACATCCTCCATTACCAATTGATGGGAAATGACTTACGGCGAATGCGCCCGTTATCGGTCGTTCGCCCTGCCTGTTTTTCCTGTGTATTCACAGCCGATGTGGCCATGCTCAGTTTGCAGCGCCGCCGGCGCTGCGGGGGTATTCCACACGTTACCCACACCGGAGCGCCCGGCAGTGAGGGCTCCTGTCGTGAGGTGCGTAACGCCTGAAGGGGTCAACTGATATGGGCTTGGACTTGGTGCTGAGAGGCGGCCTGATCGTGGACGGCACTGGGGGGGCGCCGTTTGTCGGCGATCTGGCGGTTCGGGGTGAACGCATCGAGGCCATAGGGCCACTGGCGGCTGTGCCGGCGGCGCAATGGCTCGATGTGCGCGGGCTGGTGGTGGCCCCGGGTTTCATTGACATCCATGCTCATGGCGATTTGTACCCGCTCCTGTGCCCGGAGGCGCCAGGGCGACTGCACGACGGCGTGACCACGGAGGTCATCGGCAACTGCGGCGAGTCGCCCTTTCCGCAGTCGCCCGCCATGCTGGCAGAACGCGCTGAGAGTGCGCGCCGACACGGGATCGCGATTGACTGGGACACGTTCGATGCGTATGCGGCACGGCACGACTCGATCGGCTGCGGCATCAACCGAGTAGCGCTTGTGGGCCACGGCAACGTGCGGCAGGCGGTGATGGGCGAGGAGGACAGGGCGGCGTCGCCCGACGAACTGGCCGCCATGTGCCGCGAGGTGGAGAAGGCGCTGGATGCAGGGGCGTTCGGCATCTCCACCGGTCTCTACTACACGCCCGGGATGTTCGCGCGCGCCGGCGAGATTGACGCCCTGTGCGCGATCGTCGCTCGGCGCGGCGGCCTGTACGCGTCGCACATCCGCAACGAGGGTGATGCCATCGAAGAGGCCATCGAGGAGTTCACAGGCGTCGGGAGGCGGACAGGCGTTCGTCTGCAACTCTCTCACGTCAAGGTGTCCGGTCGGGCGAACTGGCCGAAGGCCGACCGTGTGATCGAGCGCCTTCAGGCGCTCCGAGCATCCGGGCTCGACCTGGCTTGCGACCGGTACCCCTACATTGCATCGTCAACGAGCCTCTCGTCGCAGTTGCCCGGCTGGGCGCGCGAGGGTGGCCGCGCGCCGATGTTGGAGCGCATTTCGGCGCCGGGCACTCGCGCGAAGCTGGTCGAGGCGCTGGTGGCCGACTTCCCGTCGGACGAGGCCTGGGCGGCGCTGCGCATCGCCGATGCGGCCTGCGACCAGTGGCGCGCAGCCGAGGGGCGATCGATTTTGGAGATTGCCGCGGGCTCGGGCCGCGAGCCCGCAGAGATGGTGCTGGACCTGCTGAGCGCGAGCGAGGGCCGCGCGAGCATCGTGCATTTCACCATGTGCGAGGAAAACCTTGTTAAGTGGCTCAAGCTGCCGTTTGTCGCCATCGGGTCCGATAGCTCGTCGAGGGCGATTGACGGGCCAACGTCCGTCGGCAAGCCGCATCCGCGCAGCTATGGCACGTGCGCGCGCGTGCTCGGGCGCTACGTGCGCGAGAAGGGCGTGCTCTCGCTGCCCGAGGGCGTGCGGCGCCTGACCGGCCTGCCGGCGAGCCGGCTCGGGCTCAAGCGACGCGGGCTGCTGCGGCCGGGTGCCGTCGCCGATATCACGGTGTTCGACCCCAACGAGGTCGCCGACCGCGCGACGTACGAGGTGCCGCAGCAGTATTCGGTCGGGGTTCGACACGTCCTGGTGAATGGGGCGCTGGCGGTCAAGGACGGCGAACTTACCGGTACCCGCAACGGGCGCTTCCTGCGCAAGGGGGCCGAATGACGCACCCAAGGATCGGGCTCAATTGCGACATCTCCGCCGCACATGGCACTGAGGTGGCCAAGGTCAACTGGGCATACGTCTCCGGGGTCGTCGCCGCGGGGGGCGTTCCCGTGCTCCTTGCTCCCGTGGATGAGATGCGGATTGCTTCGATGCTGGACGTCCTGGATGGCCTCGTGTTGACGGGAGGACGCGACTACGATCCGGCCGGTTACGGGCGGCCGAGAGACGAGAAGTGCGTGCTGCTCGACCCGCGACGCGACCGATTCGACCGCCGGCTGGTCCTTGCCGCGCTGGCGCGAGGGATTCCGACGCTGGGAATCTGCGGCGGCGCGCAACTGATCAATATTGCGAAGGGGGGAACACTGTACCAGCACATTCCCGACCGATTCGGCGCGGCGATCCGACACGAGTGGTCGGGGGGCGAAGAGCCGTTCCACGAGGTCGAAGTAGAGGAGGGATCGCGGCTCGCCAGCATCGTTGGCGCGGGGCGCCTTGAGGTGAACAGCTCACACCATCAGGCGGTGGAACTCGTGGGAGAGGGCCTGCGCGTTGTGGCCAGGAGCGCCGACGGCGTGGTGGAGGCTATCGAGGGCGTCGGCGAGCCATTCCTGCTTGGCGTCCAGTGGCACCCCGAGCGCCTCCCGCACCGTCCTGTGCATCAGGCGCTCTTTCGCACCCTCGTCGAGGTGGCGAGGCGGGCTTGACTCGGCGGGGCTTTGGCGCCATAGTCACGCGGCATGGGAAGCGTTCGGTGCCCGACGCTGGAAGGAGTTTCCCGATGAAGGTGGGACTGAGTGCGCTGGTGACGCCGAGAGAGTGGAGCTTCAGCGAGCTCGTGGGGCAGGCCAGGGGCGCGGGTTACGAGGCCCTCGAGGTCGTGCCCCGCGAGGGGAGTGAACTGACTCTGGATACGCCGGAGGCCGCGCTCGCCGCCTTGAGCAACGTGGCCAGGGACGCAGGGATTGAGATCACATCGCTGTGCGGCAGCGGCGGCAAGCCCTCGAACCTGATGACCAGCGACGAAGCCGAGCGGCGGGCGGGGATCGAGACCACGAAGGCGATGTTGCGCACGGCGAAGGCCCTGGGCGCCGATACCATCCTGCACACGATCGGCGGCAGGCCGAACGCGGACCTCTACTACCACGTGGCCTACGCCAACGCCCTGCGGTCGCTCCAGGAGCTGGCTCCTGCGGCGGAGGCGATCGGTGTGAACATCGGCGTGGAGTACGTGTGGAACGGCTTCCTCACCAGCCCCTTGGAGATGGCGCAGTTCCTCGACCAGGTGGGCAGCCCGCGGGTGGGCTTCTACTTCGACCCGGGCAACATGCGAATCTTCCACCAATCGGAGCACTGGGTGCGAATCTGCGGGCGGCACATCAAGAAGGTGCATGCCAAGGACTTCTCGTGGGAGAAGATGGTGGTGCAGTGGCCGCCGCTGCTGAAGGGCCAGGTGAACTTCCCTGCGGTGATGCGCGAGCTGCGGGCCGCCGGCTACGGGGGCGCGCTGATCTCCGAGGTGCCGCCGTCGGTGGCGTCGCTGGCCGACACGGCGGCGGCGATCCGCCAGCTCATTGAGATGGCGGGTGCGTGACCGGCCCCGCCGGTGGGCAGCCTATGGGTGTGGAAATACGGGAATACAACGCAGAGCAGGATGCGCGCGGAGTGTGCGACCTGCTCAACGAGGTGTTCGCCTCCGCAAGAGTGTCGCCCGAGGGCTGGATGCGCTGGACCGAGCGCGGGTTCACGGCGCCCGTGGCGCGGGTGAAGGGCAGGGTCGCGGGCGCCATCCCGCTCTTCCGCCGCGTCTACCGCGTGGCCCCCGGCGCCGAGGTCGTCGCCTTCGTGGAGAACAGGGTGGGCGTGGCCGAGCCGCTGCGCGACCAGGGCATCGGCACAGGCATGCAGGCCTGCGCCAAGGAGTTCCTCAGGGGACGAGGCGACATTCTGCTTGTCTACCGCGGTGCCGAGCGCAGCAAGGGCTACCGCTTCTACGAGCGCAATGGGCTGCATGACATTTCGTACCCCCTTGCCGTCACGCTGGAGCCCGCAAGCGCAAGCGCCCCCGGGACGCGGTGGGTCAGCGAAGACGAGTTCCTGAGCCACGCGAAGCTATGGCACGAGATTTTCGCCGCGTGCTACGCGCGATTCGGCGGATACCCGGCGCGGCACCCAGGGTATCTGGGGGATATTCTCGGCAGCGTGACATGGCGAGAGGCGATGCGTCAGGAGTTCTCCCATTGCGTGCTGGAGGAGGGCGGCCGCCCGATCGGCTACCTGGTGCTTGGCCTGCGCCACGGCGTGTTGCAGGTGATGGAACTGGCCGTGCTGGGCGGGTCGCCGGAGGCGGCCAGCGCCCTGCTGGCCGCCGCGCGCGGCCGGGGAGCGCCCGTGCGCTGCTATGCGACCCGCGGTTGCCTGCTTACCCCGGCCCTGCGGCGGCTCGGCGCGAGTTTCCCTGCGCGCGAGACCGGCGCGATGATGCTGATGGTGCACGTGCTGGACATCGAGGCCGTTGCCCGAAAGGTCTGGCGCGACGTGCCGGCCCTCCGCGACGTGGAGGTGCGGGTGTGGACGCCCGAGCGGGAGGGTCTCCTGCACGCTCCGGCGAACGCCCGGCGCTCGGTAACTCTCGAATTGAAGGAGCCCACGCTGGCCCGGCTGCTGATGCGGCGCCTGGACGTGGCCCGCGCGGTGTCGGAGGAGTGGATCACCCTGGCGGGGGATGAGCCGGGCGACGCCGAGGCCCTGTCCGACGCGTTCGACCCCTGCCCCTGGGTCTACCACCCGATTGATTACCTTTGAGCCTGTTCCCTCTTGCGAACGGGCGGGTGCTGTGGTAAACTGTGGCAGCCACGCGCGGAACCGCGTGGCAGATGGTGGAAAGGTGTCCATCCCTCTTTTTCGGAGGCAGGCGGCATGCAGCTTCGTAACGCGGTCGGCGGAGTCATGCTCTTTCTGGCCATCGGGACAGCCGGTTCGCTGAGCTGGGCGGCCGATGCACCCGCGAAGGAGAAGGAGCCGGCAGGCAAGGCCGAGGAGCCCAGGAAGGCCGCCAAGGAAGACGAGGGCCTCTCGGAGGACGTGGTTGCGAAGGTGGACACCGTGATGATCACCCGCGCCGACCTCACGCTCGTGCGCCGGCAGATTCTCGCGGTGAACCCGAACGCGCAGATGCCCAACAACAAGCAGCTCGTCGAACAGTTGATCGAGCGGGTCCTCTGGTCGCGCTACTTCGAGAAGGAAGGGCTGCGCGCCTCGGGCGCCGACATTCAGCGCGCCATCCAGCAGCTCGACGCCGAGCTGCGCCAGCGCGGCGCCAACTACCAGCGTTGGATCGCCTCGCGCGGCCTCACCGCGGAGGAGCACGCCGGCATGCTCGCCTTCGAGTTGGCCACCGCGCGCCTCCGCGAGCGCCTGGAAGGGGACGTGAAGGAAGAGGATATCAAGAAGGAGTTCGAGGCTCACCCCGAGTGGTATGACGGCAGCCGGGTGCGCCTGAGCCAGATCTTCATCGAGACATCCGACATCCAGCACGACCCTGACAAGCTGAAGAAGGCCGAGGAGCGGATCAAGAAGATCTACGATGAGCTCAAGGCAGGCAAAGACTTCGAGCGCATGGCCCGCGACTACTCGGACGGCGTGGCCAGCATGCGCGGGGGCGACCGCGGCTGGTTCACCCGCAAGGGAGCCGAGGAAGACGAGGTGCTGATGGCCGCAGCCTGGGACCTCAAGGTGGGCGAGTACACCAAGCCCATTCAGGGCAGCCGCGGCTGGCACATCATCAAAGTGACGGATCGGGAGCCGGCGCGCCTGACCCCGTTCGGCGCCCGGGCCAACGTGGTGGCCGAACTCATCCGCCGCCGGGCCACGGCTATCCTCGACGACCTGAAGGCGAAGACGACCATTGAGCGCCGCATCTGACGCGGATGCGGAGCGCAAAGCAGCGGTTTCGGATACCAAGACAGGCACGCCGACGCGAACGCGCGGCGTGCCTGTCTGCGCAGGCTACGGTGCCGGCTCAAGCCCGGCCCTACTCCTTGGGCTTCTCCTGCGAATCCTTGCCCGACGGGGCCTTCTCCTTGCTCTTCGCCGACGAATAGTCTACATCGCGCGCCGGCAGCCAGCCGAAGGTCGGCTTGCCCTTGATCTCCGTCGTGACGCCGATCCAGGCATCCTTGACCCTCTGAACAGTCAACACCGTGCCCTCGGGCACCGACCCGACGATCTCGTCGCCGACTTTGAGCTTGGCCTCCTTCGAGATCACCACGACCCGGTCGTCGGCCACGAAGGGGCACGACGGAGCCGCCTTCTCCTCGGCCCCGGAGGGCGCATCAATATCCTTCAGGCTTATGTAGCCGGCGTACTGCTTGCCTGCGATGGTGTAGTAGATGAGCGCATAGCCGCCGTCTTTGAACACCCAGTTAAGCTTGACGCGCTGGCCCTTGTTCAGCGTGGCGACCACGGCGGTGCCCTTGCGGATCTGCGCTCCGTCCTTATTCACTGTGACGAGGTCGCCCGCCTTCAGCTCGGCGCCCGCCGCCGCCTCGACGAGTGCCAACACCAGAAGCCCCGTCAGCCACCTGCTTGTGCGCATCGCATGTCTCCTTCCTCGCGCCCCCCTTACTTTACCCTGCACGCCCCGAATGTCAAGCCCCGACCGAAGTAGCTGGCGCGCTGTGTGTTGCGGACGCGGCGATTTCTGTTGACTCCCCTTGCGCACCGGGCTATACTCAAGGGTGGACCGGGGGCTCATGTGTGAACGGCGCCTTCGGCGCGTTGCGCGTTGTGAAGGAGGCGGCTGATGAGGATGGTCTGGATAGCTGTAGCGCTGGCTCTTGGGATGGCCGCGGCATCAGGGCTCGCCGCTCAACCCACCGAGGCAGAGGCCGAGAACTCCCTGGAGGCAATCACCCGCAAGCTGGCCGCTGCGCGCATGGAAGAGGTGAATGTGGACAAGAAGGACCCCGATGCCGTCTTCGACCTCATCCGCGATAGGGCCAAGGTCAACCTAGTGGTGGACCCCGAGGCGCGGCGCCAGCTCGAAGGCAAGAGCGTCAGCCTCAAACTGCGGGGGGTCACCGCACTCTCCGTCCTCCAGCACGTGCTGCGGCAGGTGGACTGCGTGACGGCGTACGCCGACGAGGCCCTGGTGGTGACCACGGCGGCTGCGGCTCAGCCGCACCCGCAGATCACCATCTACGATATCCGCGACATGACGATTGCCCCCAAAGGGTCGCGGCTGCCGCCCACGCTCTTTGGCTCGCAGATTGATCCCCTCTACTACTACTGGATCCGCACCCAGCTCGGCCCCACGACTGGCGGGCCCGGTGTCCGCGATCCGTTCTGGGAACTGGAGCTCATAGACAAGTACCCCGACGACCCGATTGGCGAGGTCATTGCCAGGACGATCCAGGAGAAGTTCAAGGGCACCGGTGTTTCGGTGAGCTATTACGATGGCTACCTGGTGGTGGTCGAGCAGCCCAAGGCGGCGCGCGTGCCCGTGCTGCCTCCGCCGCTTCCCGAGACGCCCAAAGACGCCCTGCCGGCGAAGTGACCCGTGGCAGAACCCGACGGCAACACAGGAGCGCACCTTTCGCGGGTGCGCTCCTTCGTGTACAGTACGCAGTGGGAACCGGCAGGGATGCTTGCACCCCGCGCCGCAAGTATGTAGACTACGGCGCGCAGCCATGGAGGACCGCTACGGTGCGGACACTCAGAGCGTTCCTGCTCACCGTGCTGGCCGGCGGGCGCGCCGCAACCCTTGTGGCATCCGAGGCGCCAGCGGAGGCCCTCGCAATCGAACTCGACTGGCGCATGCAGGACGGCATCGGCACCGAGCGGAACCCCAGCACCTATGCCGCCGCCACCGCGAGGACGCTCGAACGCGGCGACGCGCTGATCGCCGAGTTGAGAGCGACTGGCGCTCCGTTGCAGGATCTCCCCACGAACTGGCGCGCGCTCCGCGAAGAGCACGCCAAGCTGGCCGCTGACCCCAAGGCGAGCGATGATCAATGGCAGGACCTCTGGCGGCGGGTGCATCAGGCCCGGCGGCGTCTCGTCTTCGCCAACCCTCTGGCCCAGACCGGGCCGCTCCTATTTGCCAAGCAGGTGCCCAGCGTCTTCAGCCACCAGCTCACCCAGTACTACGGTGCCTGCGCCAAGCCGGGCGGCGGAGTTTTTGTGCTCGAAAAGCCGGGAGAGTCCCTTGCCGTTCGTGAACTGACGGCGGGCAAGCTGCCCCTCGGGAGCTATCAGACGCCCGAGGTGTCCCACGACGGCAAGCGCGTGCTGTTCGCGTACTGCGAGACGCCCACCGCTCCGCCCAACCGCACCACCCACCTCGACCGCTTCTACCACATCTACGAGATGAACGCCGACGGTTCGGGGCTGCGGAAGCTTACTGACGGCCCCTTCGACGACTTCTCGCCCCGCTACCTGCCGAACGGCAAGATCCTGTTCCTCTCGACCCGCCGCGGCGGCTATCACCGGTGCGGGGCGGGGCCGTGCCCCGTCTACACCCTCGCCCTCATGAACGCTGATGGCTCGGACCCGCGGCCCATCTCCTACCACGAGACCCACGAATGGGACCCCGCCGTGCTCAACGACGGGCGTGTCATCTACACGCGCTGGGACTACGTGGACCGCAACGCCGTTCACTATCAGCAGCTCTGGACAGTGCGTCCCGACGGCAGCGACCCCCGCATCTTCTACGGCAACAACACCTGGAACCCCGTGGGCGTGTGGGAGGCGCAGGCCGTGCCCGGCTCCACCCGCGTCATGGCCACGGCCGCCGCACATCATGCCATGACGGCGGGCTCCATCATCCTGCTCGACGTGGCGAAGGGCGTGGATTACCTGGAGCCGATCACGCGGCTCACGCCCGACGCGCTGTTCCCCGAGAGCGAGGCACCTGTCTCGAATGGCGCCAAGGGCTTCTGGCACGCGCCCCAGGGCGTCGCCAAGATGCCGCCGATGCCTCCCGAACAGGCGCGCTGGCCGGGCCACTGCTACCGCAGTCCGTGGCCGCTCTCCGAGAAGTTCTTCCTGACCGCCTATAGCTTCCAGCCGCTCATCGGCGAGCCGAATGCCAACCCGGCCAACATGTTTGGCCTCTACCTGGTGGATGCCTTCGGCAACAAGGAACTGCTCTACCGCGACCCCGACATCGCCAGCCTGTGGCCCATCCCATTGCGCGCGCGCCCGACGCCGCCCGCCTTGCCGCCGGCAGCCGAGATCGCGGAGAGGCCCGAGGGCACCTACTTCGTGCAAGACGTCTGGGCCAGCTTCCCGCCCCTGCCGCAAGGCACAGTGAGGAAGCTACGGATCGTGCAGGTGCTGCCCAAGACCACGCCACACATCAACAACCCCTCGGTCGGCCTCGCCAACGCATCGCCCGGCAAGCAGGTGCTCGGCACCGTGCCCGTTGAGGACGACGGCTCGGCCTACTTCCGCGCCCCGGCCGGCATTGCCCTGGCCTTCCAGGCCCTCGACGAGCGCGGCATGGCCGTCCAGGTCATGCGGAGCGTCAGCTACCTCCAGCCCGGCGAGGCGGCCTCGTGCGTCGGCTGCCACGAGAGCCGCTCGGCGCCGCCGCCCGAGCGCCGCGCCGCCAAGGCCCTCCTGCGGCCGCCCTCGACCATCGAGCCAGGCCCCGACGGCTCGAAGCCCCTGAGCTACCCAATCCTCATCCAGCCCGTCCTCGACAAGCACTGCGTCTCGTGCCACAACAAGGAGAAGCCCGAGGGCAAGGTCATCCTCACCGGCGAGCCCGCTGGCCACTACACTGCCAGCTACAACGCCCTGGCCCCCCGCGTGTCGTATGCCGCCTGGGGCCACGGCGGCAACTGCGAGCCATTGGCGAAACCCGACTACTTCGGCGCACGCGGCAGTCCGGCGTTGGTCAAGACGTTCACCGAAGCGCACCACAATGTGAAACTCAGTCCCGCTGAATGGGAGCGGGTGGTAACCTGGATGGACGCCAACGCCCTCTTCTATGGCACCTTCGACCCTGCCGACCAGGCCCGCCAGCTCCGCGGCGAGCGAATCGCCGGGCCAAAGCTGGAATAGCCTGTCCATTGTGTCCATTTCGTCCATTTCTGGAGCCTTCCTATGCCCGCCCGGATAGCGCTCTCGCTCATCGTGGGTTTTGGTCCTCTCGCAGTCGCCGCCGAGCTAGACTACTGCCACTTCCTCCGCACCCTCACCGACCTCGACCGCTTGACCATCCTCGACGAGGGCGTCACCTGCAAGCAGTTCTCCAGCTACGACCGAGCCTCGAAGTACGATGCGAACGCCGACAAGTACATTGATTGGGGCGCCAATGGCGACTGCGGGCAGTACATCCGCAAGGAGGCCGATGGCGATGTTGTGATGGCCGAGATGGAGGGGCCGGGCTGCATCGTCCGTATCTGGTCGGCCAATCCCCAGGGCAAGATTCGCTTCTACCTGGATGGCGACGCCAAGCCGACCTATGAGTGGCCTTTTGCCGACCTCTTCCACGACAAGGTGCCCCCCTTCAAGCTGCCCGTCTGCGGCATGGATGGCGCGGGCGCCAACATCTACCTCCCCATCCCCTACGCCAAGTCGTGCAAAGTGACCGCCGACAAGGCCCACAACCAGTACTACCACATCGGCTACAAGACCTTCCCCAAGACCACCCCCGTCAAGTCCTTCCGCCTGCCGCTGTCGAAGGAGGAGGAAGCCCTACTGGGCACGGTCATTGAGACGTGGAAGCACGGTGTAGATGTCGATGCGACGACTGCGGCGCGCAATCGGGCACAGGAGCTGCCGGTCGGGAGGCCGGTGACATTACTTGACAAGGAGGGCCCGGGGACCGTTGTCTGGTTCCTTGC
Source organism: Planctomycetota bacterium (assembly GCA_035384565.1). Lineage (NCBI taxonomy): Bacteria > Pseudomonadati > Planctomycetota > Planctomycetota bacterium. Next base: position 86,785 of record DAOOIT010000006.1, read on the forward strand.
CAAACTCGTCAGCGACGAGCGCTACGCTCTTCGTCGTGTGCTCCTGAGGATGTACTGGGACGGCGAGGAGACGCCAAGCGTCGAGTGCCCCCTGGGCGACTTCTTCGGCACCGGCTTCCTCGCCAACCCCTATAGGTCCCTCCCGCTTGGAGTGGGACCCGATGGCGGCTACTGCCTCTGGCGCATGCCCTTCGCCAAGAAGGCGAAGATCGAAGTCGTCAACGAGGGAAGAGCGCCGGCCAAACTCGACTACGCCATCGTCTGTACGCCCGGCGAGTTGAAGCCCAACACGGCCTACTTCCACGCCAAGTTCCGTCGCGAAGACCCGTGCAAAGTCTTCGACTATCCCATCCTGGAGTGCGAGGGGAAGGGGCGATACGTGGGCTGCGTGCTCAACGTGGATAATCCCGACCAGGGCTGGTGGGGCGAGGGAGACGAAAAGGTCTACGTGGACGGCGAGAAGTTCCCCTCGACGTTCGGCACGGGCTCCGAGGACTACTTCGGCGATGCTTGGGGCTTCCGACACTTCATCCGCCCATTCCACGGCTGCACGCTCGGCCAGGGGCCGGGCTTCTCGAACAAGTGGTCCGTCTACCGCTGGCACATCAGCGACGACATTCCCTTCGAGAAGTCCTTCCGCATCACCATCGAGAACTACGGGAAGGACAAGGACTACAGTTCCGTAGCCTACTGGTATCAGGCAGAGCCGCACAAGGACTTCTTCACGAGCGTGCCGGTCGAGGGACGCATCCCGCGGCCGAAGGCGATCCCTGGCGTTGTCGAGGCCGAGGACCTCAAGGTGGCTGGGGCGGACGTTGTGGACGATGTGGACAGGATGGACGAGTTCAGCCGCGGCAAGGCCATCGTGCTACGCGGGAAGAGCAATGAGCTGTCAGTGCCCGTGCCGGCCGACGACGTCTACGTCGTGGTCCTCTACGGGGCGAAGGGCGAGGCCCACGCTCCGTTTGAGGTCGCCGTCGGCGGCAAGGCGGTCGGGAAGGGCGACAACGCCTTCGCCCAATCCGCGATGTTCCGCGTCGGCAAGGCTCGCCTCGCCAAGGGCGAAGCCACGCTTGCGGTGAAGCTGGCAGAGGAAAGGAGCCTGGTGCTCGATGCGATTCAACTGGAGCCAAGCCGCAAAGAGCGCGACGCGATTGAGGCCGAGAACCTTGCCGTCACAGCGGCCAACGGCCCCAAGCCTGAGGTGGAGGATGTCCGCCTGCCCTGGAGCGGCGACAGCCAGCTTCTCCTCCCCGCGACCGAGGCCGGGCAATCGGTCACGCTGGCCCTGCCCATCAAGGCTGCCGGCCGCCACGTGCTGAGCGCGCGCTTCACGCGCGGGCCAGACTATGGGCAAGTGCAGGCGTTCGTCGGCGACAAGCCGGTTGGCGACCCTGTGGACTGCTTCGCGCCGAAGCCCGAGCTCGGGCCGGTGGTTTCCCTGGGCAAGATCGAGTTGAGCCCGGAGGCGAATGCGGTGACCTTCAAGGTCGTGGGCAAGAGCGAAAAGGCGACAGGATTCCATGTGGGCATTGACTTCATCCGCCTGGGGCGAATTGTGGTCGAGAACGCCATCGAGGCCGAGAAGCTCCCGGTCGTGGCCAGTGATGGCGGCCGCGCCGATACTCAGCACATGGGGCCGTTCGGCGGCAACAACTGGAGCGGCGACGCCCAGCTCTTCTTCACTCCGAAGCAAAGGGGCGCATTCGTCACGGTCGAACTGACCGTGCCGAAGGACGGGCGTTACGACCTGGATGTCTACTACACGAAGGCCGGGGATTACGGCATCGTGCAGCTTCACCTCGATGGCACACCCGTTGGGAAGCCGTTCGATGGCTTCAACAACGGCGTCATACCGAGCGGCAAGGTGTCCTATGGCGCGGTGGAGCTCAAGGCGGGGAAGCATCTGCTCAAGTTCGAGGTCGTGGGCAAGAGCGACGCCTCGACCGGCTTCTACGCGGGCATTGACTGCCTGGCGCTCACGCCTATGCAGGAATAGGCCGTCGCGGCGCCGCCTCAGTTGTCGCGCGCGGCCAGGAAGCCCCAGTAGAAGGCCGTGGGGATGATGGTCTGGTGAATGGTGTACTCGTTGGTCGAGGGCACCAGGTAGATATCCCAGTAGCTCTCGTGGGCGGGCCAGGTGCGCGAGCCGGGGACCATCTTCTGGAGGTACCAGGTGTGCGCCCAGGCGTCGAAGCCGAAGTTCTCGGCCGGGTCGCTGATGCCGTAGACCGTGATGCCGGCGGGAGCGGGCTGGCCCGTCACCCAACTGTCAATGTGAAGCGGGAAGCGGACCGGGTCCGGGCCGAGGCTCATGGTGAGCGCGCGGTTGTCGGGGTTTGCCCCCGCTGAGAACTGGCAGGCGCGCACGGCGGCGGCGAGGTATTTCGGATCCCGCGTCAACAGCCAGGCGTGAGGCAGCACGGCGCCGATCATCTCGGGCGTCGAAAGATAACCCACGAAGCCGATGGGCGGCAGCAGCGGCACCCAGGTGGTGACGCCGAAGGCGTTGCCGTCGGCGAAGGCCAGGGCCTTGGCGGCTGTGTCGAGGACCCACTGGCGCGCCTTGTCGCGGAGCGCGGCGTCGCCCTGCCCGTCGGCCAGGCGGGCGTAGGCGACGATGGCCTTGATCTGCGTGTTGACGTCGCCAGGACCGCCGAGCAGCAGGGTCGTGGCCTTGAACTCATCGTGGAAGCCGGCCTCTCCCGTGAGGCGCCAGAGTTCGAAGGCGGCCAGGTTACGCGGGTCGCGGAAGCCGGCGGCGATCTCCTCCCGCCTCTTTCCATCGAAGCGGCCGAGGAAGGGAGCGGCCTGCGTCGCCGCCCAGTCCCACGCCTTCCGCGCGGAGGCGGCGTAGGTGGCGGCGAGAGCCTTGTCGTGGGCTGCGAGGAGCCGCGCGAGCTTGGCCGCCGACGCGGCGTAGATGAACGATGACCGCGGGTCGGGAGCGTAGGCGCTCAGGAGGAGCGACTCCTGCCAGCTTCCCTCGCCGGGGCGCGGGTGCTGGGTGGACTCGATGCCGCCGCTGACGCCACCCTCGGGGGTCTGAAGGCGGCGATGGAGATCGAGGTTCCACAGCACCTCGTCGAGGATGTCGGGGATGGCGTTCGCCGCCTCGATGGGCGGCAATGCGAGCTTCACCTTGCCGATGCGCTCGGGGAAAAGCTCGTAGAGGTCGAGGAGCACCCACATGGCCGCGGGGTGGGCGCTGTTGCGGTCCCAGTCGCCGGCGTCCATATGGCCGCCCCAGGCATCGGGCACTATGCGGTCGGTTCGGCGCTTCATCAGCTCCTTGAAGTTGCAGGCGCCTTCGCAGTCACTCACCTCGGAAGCGAAGACTTTCACGCCGTCGGCCGGGTGCATGTTGCGCGGGCGGCGATAGTCGGTGAAGGGCGGGCCCAGCTCGATGCCGCCGCGGTGGTGCAGCAGCCCCCTCATCGAAAGCTGGAAGGCTCGCAGCCACACGTCGTCCGCTATCTCGAAGGGGTAGGAGCAGCCGACGTCCTCGACATAGAGACGGTAGCGGCCTGAGGTCTTGAACGAGCTGAAGTCGAGGCCCAGGACATCGGTCTTGCTGTAGTTCCGCCCCGCCTTGAAGGCCTCTTTCTCGTCGGCGCCCTTCAGGAGCTTGGCGGCGCCGTCGAACACGGCCCTGCCCGTGCCGTCGTCGAGGAGATGGAAGCGGAGACCTTCGGCGTAGTGGTGTGCGCCGCCGGTGCCGAGCCAGAGCGAGAGGAAGCCGCGCTTGAAGGGGTCGTCGGGGCGGAAGCCGATGGCGCTCACATGGACCGCCTCGCTGCGCGTCCGCGATGGCTCGTGCACGTACTCCACCGATGCCTGGCGGAGGTTGACGCCGGGGAACTCGATGCGGTAGCGCTTCCCATCCGCCAGCGGGCGGGGAAGCTTGAGAAAGACGTGCACCTGGAATGCCTTGGACTGGAAAGCGTTGGGCTTGCGCTTCCACGAGACGCTGGCGGGCGCGGCCGGCTCCCTCCAGGCAGGGTCGTCCAGCCCCACGATGCGATAGGCCGACGGCTCGTCCACCGTCTCAACGGTCAGGTCCTGCCCGACGGCCTTGTCGTCGGGCTTGAGCATCTTGGCGTTCACCGCCAGGTTGCCCAGCCTGGCACCCTTGCGATAGACGACGACATTCATCAGCGACTCGCGGACCTGGCCGTCCTCGACCACGAGCACCTTGTCCTCGTCCCTTCCCTCGCGTTTCACCTCGTCGCCTGGCTGGGGTTCGTAGGGAATCTGGGGGACGGGGATGAACTCCTTCTCCTGGATTCGGAGGACGAGGAGATCGGGCGCGGCGGGGCCGATGTGGCGGACCTCGGGGCCGTCGGGTGGATGGGGGGCCCCGGCGAGGAGTTCCTGCTTGCGCTTCGCCCTTGCCTCTTCGGCCTGCCGGCGCTGCTCGGCCTCGCGTGCGAGACGCTTGCGCAGGCCCTCGCGAGCCGCCAAGATCTGTGGCGTCGGCTCGATCAACTCGAGCCGGCGGAGCGTGATATCCACGGGAGCGGGCGTCCAGTTGCCCATGACGATCAGTTGCCTGACGTTGGCCAGGTCGAAGCCCTCCTGCTTGCCCGCCTTGGACACCGTTCCGGGCTCTCTCAGCGAAGCCCCGTCCTCGGCGGTCACTGTCGCGGTCGCGCCCGGCCCAATGCCGTCCAGGCGAAGTGTGAACTGGTGCGCCGTATCGTCGGCATCGTGCAGGGCGACCAGGATGGCCTTGGCCTGGTTGCCCGTGCCCACGGTGACGGTGAGGGCCGGCGTGCGCTCGGCGAACGCGGAGAGGTCAGCCTTCAAGGGATAGCCCAGTCCGCCCTGGCCGTTCGGCGCGTTGACCTCGACGGCGCCCTGGGCCGCCTTGACTCTATTATCCCACCCCAGGAACGTGAACTGCGGGGGAGCGCCGAAGTCGGTGACCACATGCCCGGGCGTGAGTGGCTCGCCGGCCCCGGCGACGACTGACACGAGCGCCAGCGTGAGAACAACCGTGAGCCTTCGATGGGGGTGCCGACCGTGCATCGAGCCACGCTCCTTCCATTCGGTTGACGAGGAAGTCATGCCTTGGAGCCTGTGAGCAGCAAGGCTTTGGTGATATACCGCTGGGCGAAGAAGAAGAGAACGAGCAATGGGAACAAGCCGACGACGCTGGCGGCCATGAGGTAGTGGACGAAAGACCCGCCCTCAACCTGCTGGTACATCCGCAGGCCCAGGGCGATCGGGTAGCGCTCGTAGTCGGACAGGTAGATGAGCGGGCCCATGAACTCCTTCCAGTGGCCGATGAAACTCATAATGGCCACCGTGACGAGGATGGGCTTGGCAAGCGGGAGGAAAATGCGCCAGTAGATCTGGAAGTCGCCGGCTCCGTCAATGCGGGCGGCATCCTCGAGCTCGCTCGGGATGCCCTTGAAGAACTGGCGGAAGAGAAAGATAAAGAACGCCCCTCCGCCCAACCACGACGGCACAATGAGCGGCTTGTAGGTGTTCACCCAGCCCAGGTTCTTGAAGATCAGGTAGTGAGGGATCAGCAGCACCTGGCCGGGGAGCATCATGGTGGCGAGGAGGCACACGAACCAGAATTCGCGCCACTTCCAGCGCAGGCGGGCGAAAGCATAGCCCACGAGCGAGGCCGAGAGCACTTGGCCGATCATCGAGCCGAGGGTAATGACGAATGTGTTGGCGATGAACTGTGCGAAGGGCAGCTTCGAGAGGGCTTCGGGGTAGTTCTGCCACCGCGGCGGCCACGAGAAAAACGTGGGCGGAAACCTGTAGACCTCGGAAAGCGGCTTGAACGACGCTCCGAATGCCCAGACCACAGGAAACAGGAATGAGACGGAGAGCCCGATGGCCAGGGCGTAGAGAAACGCCTTGAAGGCCAGGCGGCGAATCCGGTACTGTCTGGCCGTCTTTGTCTTCATCTCTCTGTACCCTAACACCGAAACACCGAACACCGAACACCGCTCCGGTCCGTCACTCGCCCTCGTAGTACACCCAGAGCTTGCTCGACCGCAGCACGAGCAGGGTGAAAAACATGATGATCATGAACAGAATCCACGCCAGGGCGCTGGCATAGCCGATCTCGAAGTCCTGGAAAGCCTTGTTGTAAAGGTAGAGGACGTAGAAGAGCGTGGCCTTGTTCGGCCCGCCTCCGGTCATGAGAAACGACTGGGTGAAGACCTGAAACGAGCCGATGATGCCCATCACGAGGTTGAAGAAAATGGCGGGCGAAATCTGCGGCACGGTGATATGAAGGAACTTGCGCCAGCGTCCCGCGCCGTCGAGGTCGGCGGCCTCGTAGAGCGAGTCGGGCACGTTCTGGAGCGCGGCGAGAAAGATGAGCATCGAGGCGCCCGCGCCCCAGAGGTTCATGAGGATGAGCGAGGGCATGGCCCAGCGGTCGCTCATCAGCCACTTGGGCAGTTCCCAGGTGCGGGCGGACTCGATGCCGAGCGCGGCCAGCAGGTCGCAGCCCTTGCGGAGCGCGCCGTTGAGGAGGCCGTAGTCGGGGTTGAACACCCACAGCCACATCATGATGGTGGCGACGCCGCCGATGACGCTGGGCATGTAGAAGATGGTGCGGAAGACTGCCAGCCCTCGGATCTTCTGATTCAGCAGCACGGCGAGACCCAGGGCGACGGCCAGGCTCAGCGGCACGCTCACGAAGCTGTAATAGGCGGTGTTCACGAGGGCCGTGTGCACGTCGGGGTCGCCTGCCGCCCGCGTGTAATTGCCGAAGCCCACCCAGTGGATCGTCTTCACGCTGATGCCGTCCCACTGGATCAGCGAAAACAACAGCGAGAGGATCATGGGGCCCAGCGTGAGGATGAAGAAGCCGATGAGCCACGGGGAGGCGAAGAGGTACCCTGTGGCGTTCTCGCGGCGGCCGCGTCTGCTGAGCGTGTTGGGCATCCCGAAACTCCGCCGGAACCAGGGGGCGTGATTTTGTGGGACGTGGTGCGTGAGAAGAGAGGAGGGGAGCGCCGCCAGTCGTTTCAGCCTTGCCTTCTCACGTTTCACGCATCACGGGGTCTCCGGCATCTTGAAACACTTTGCGAGGTGCGGGTTTCTGCTGAGGCGGCGCAGTGTCTCCGCCGGCGTCTGGCGGTTGTCGAGCATCAGATCCGTCTCGCTCCCGATCTCGCGGCTCATGAGCATCCAGTGCTCGGTGATCGGCTGGAAACGGGCATAGGCCAGGGCGTCAATGAACCGCTTCGCCTGGACCTTGGGGTTGGCATGGATGAAGGCGTCCTTCGCCGCCTTGAGGGCGGGCACGGAGCGTTGGTATCTTGCCACGATCTCCTGCGCGGGGAGCGACGTGGCGAAGTGGATGAACTTCCACGCCCAGTCCTTCTTCGTTGAGCCGGCGAACATCACCAGCGCGTCCCAGGTCACGCGGGTGCCGTGGCCGCCTGGGCCGCTGGGGATGTCGGCGATGTCGAAGCTCACCCCGGCCTCGTTGAGCGGGGGCATGGCCCAGGGGCCGCTGACGAACATGGCGACGCGTCCTGTCATGAAGGCCACGTTTCCGCCCTCGGTGAGTTCGGCCCGTTGGGGCGCGACGTGGAACTTGTAGCGCAGGTCCTGCCAGAGCTGGTAGGCGGCCTCGGCCTCCGGCCCCCAGAGCGTCCAGCGCGTGCGGGTCGGGTCGAGGTAGTCCGAGCCGAACGCATACTGGAAGGGCAGCCAGTAGACCCAGCCGGGGATGTCGAAGGCGAAACGGTCCAGGCGACCGTCGCCATCGGTGTCGGCCGTGAGACGTTTGCAGGTGGCCAGGAACTCGTCCATCGTCCACTGTGGAGGGGGTTCTGGAACGCCCGCGTTGCGGAAGGCGTCGCGGTTGTAGATGAGGAGGCAGTCACCGCCCCAGATGGGGATGCCGTAGACCTGGGCGCCCCGGCGGAACGACTGGACCGCGGTGTCCCAATAGTCGCGGTCGAGCTGAATCTCCAGCCCCTGTGTGCGGCAGAAGTCGTTGAGCGGCTGGAACTTGTCGCTGGTGATAAAGCGGGGGAGCGGCTCGTCCTGGAAGAGCATCACGTCGGGCGCGTCATTCGAGAGCAGGAGCTGCTGGATTTTCTCCTCGTAGCGGTCGGTGATGTACTCGCGCTTGAGTGGGATTTCGGGGTAGCGCTCTCGGAAGGCGGCGGCGATCTCCTTCCACATTTCGTGTTCGCGGTACGAGCCCCAGTAGGAGACGCGCAGTGCCGCCTCCTTCTGGCCGTAGTAGTGACTATAGGTGTCAGCAAAGAGCCAGACGCACGAGCCGAGAACGAACACCGCGAGGCAGGCCCAGCCGGCGGCGCCCGCCAATCGGTGTGCCTCAAAGCGCGAGGCAATGGCCGCCAGGCCGGCCAGCAGCGCGGCGGCGGCCCAAAGCACAACCTCGGGGGTGATCCACTCGCCCATGTGGAGCCTTCGCTACTCGATAGTGTCGGCAGGCCACTTGCTTGGCGCACATCATAGCGGGGGAAGGTGTCCGGGGCAAGCACAATTGGCTTGACATAACTCGAAGCCTAACTATAATGCCAAGTTAGCAATAAGGGCGGCCGGACTGCAAAGGTGGAGTGCGCCGTGAAGATCGGTGAGTTGACCAAGGGGTTTTTCCGTGAGAACCCGCTGTTTGTGATCGTCCTGGGCGTGTGCCCCAGCCTGGCGACGAGCGGGTCGCTGCAAACGGCTCTGGCGATGGGGGCCGCGGTCATCTTCGTGTGTGTGGGCAGCAACGTGGGCGTCTCGCTCCTGCGCAAGGTGATCCCGGGGGGAGTGCGCATCGCCTGTTTCATCGTGGTCATCTCCACATTTGTGACCATCACCGACCTGTTTCTGAAGGCCTACTTCCCCGACATCAGCCGCACGATCGGCATCTTCATCCCGCTGATCGTGGTGAACTGTATCATGCTCGGGCGGGCCGAGGCCTTCGCCTCCAAGAACACGGTGATGGATTCGCTGCTCGACGGCATCGGCATGGGCTGCGGCTATACTCTCGCCCTGCTGCTGATGGGGACCATTCGCGAGTTGAGCGGCAACGGGAGCCTGTTCGGTGTCAAGGTGTTGCCTGGCTATAACCCGATGACGGTGATGATCAGCCCACCTGGGGCGTTCCTGCTCCTCGGCCTCCTCCTCGGGTTCTTCAAGTGGATGCAACTGCGAAAGGCGGCCGCGAGATGAGCCTGGAACGCATCTTCCTGATCGTCATCGGCAACCTCTTTGTCACGAACTTCGTGCTGGCGCGCTTCCTGGGCCTCTGCCCATTTGTGGGCGTCTCGAAGCGGACGAGCGACGCGCTCGGGATGGGCCTGGCCGTGACGTTCGTGATGGCCATGGCCTCAGTGCTGACCCACACGATCGACAGCTACGTGCTCCGCCCGCAGGCGCCGCTGCTCGTCGCGCTGGCCGGAGCGGAGAGCCAGATCGCCCGGGAAGGGCTTCAAGCGGTCCTGCGCACGCTGGTCTACATTCTGACGATCGCCGCCTTCGTGCAACTCGTCGAGATGTTTCTAAAGAAGAATATTCCCGCACTGTATCGCGCCTTGGGCATCTACCTGCCGCTGATCACCACCAACTGCGCCGTGCTGGGCGTGGCCCTGCTGAACACGCCGGAGGACCCCGCGGAGATGCTCACGCTGCCCGAGGCGGTCATTCAGGGCACGGCGGCCGGCCTGGGGTTCACCCTCGTCATGCTGCTGATGGCGGGCATCCGCGAGCGCATCGAGGCGCTCGACCTGCCCGAGCCGATGCGCGGCATGCCCATCGCCTTTGTGTGCACGGGCCTCATGGCCCTGGCTTTCCTGGGCTTTACTGGAATGGTGTAACCTCATGAGAACACACGGACGGGCCTGGCGGCTGCTCGCGACCTCTCTGGTGCTCGCCCTCGCGCCGGCAGCGGCCGCGGCCGCCGCGGGCGAGGGCACGACGTATTGGTCGCTGAGCTTCGAGAACGACACGCCCAAGCAACTGGTGCTGGAGGACGCCGGCGGCAAGCTGCGCTTCTTCTGGTACCTGGTCTACCGGGTCAAGAACCCCGAGGCCGTGCCGCTGCCGGCGCGGCTTCGCCTCACGATGAAGCTGGCCATCGAGAAGCAGTCGAGCGACTACGACGACGGCTTCGACCGCGTGGCAGAGACGCACCTGGAGGAGAAGGTGCTCGAGCGCAAGGTGAACAACTGGGCCGAGCTGCGTGCGGAACCCCTCCAGCCGGGCGAGACCCGCGAGGGCCTCGCCATCTTCGCCGTCGGGCGCGAGGCCCCCGACTTCGATAAGATGACGATCGCCGTGCACGGCCTCGCCGAGCTGCGGCCCCTGGGGCGCGAGGGCAACGTGCGCAAGTTCCGCGAGCGCGTGCTGCTTCTGCGCTACGAGCAGGTCTCGAGCCGGTGGCGCGCGGGCAAAGAGCTCAAGTACCTCCCCGAGGAATGGTCGCTTGAGGAGATCAGCGTGGCCGACCGCGGCGCGCCCGAGGGCGCCGAGGGAGACAAGCTTCGCGAAAAGCTGGACGAGGCGCTCAAGAAGGCGCGCGAAGAGCAACAGCGCAGGGAGAAGATCATCCAGGACCAGCCGCCGCCCCCGCCGAAAGCATCGGAAGGGCCGGGCGACGCGCCCCTTGTCGGCGCGGGGCCGCCCAGCGGCCGACCGGCGCCGGAGCTCCTCCAGGCGGTCCGCAAGGCGGCGCTGGCGGCCCCCCGCGTGCGGGCGACCCTCATGGAAACCGTGGGGCTCGGGGAACGGAAGCGGGAGGCAACCTGCACCGCGCTGGTGGACAAGAGCGGCAAGTTCGCCATCGAGCGGCAGCTCAACCCCGGCACCGAGCAGGCCCTCCAGGAGCATCGCGTGTTCGACGCCCAGCACCTCTGGATTCAGACGACGGCGAAGGGCGTGGGCGATGCGGTGCGGCGGTGGACGGCCGCCGCGACGAAGAAGGAGTGGTACGCGGTAGACGGCAAGCCCGAGGTGGATTTCGCCACGGTGGCCAATCCGGTTCGGGCCTGGTGTCTATTCGGCGACGATCTGGTCTACCTGGGCACCGAGCGGCTGGGGCGCGAGGCGGCCTATGTGTTCGAAATCCAGCCCGGGCCGAAGTTCGAGGCGGTCCTCAGCGGCCCGCTCTCGGGCGAGGTGCTCGGCAAGGCGATGGGCCGGCGCGTTCGCTTCTGGCTTGGCTCCGCCTCCGGCTTCCAGCTCAAGATGCAGGTCTACGACGAGCGCGGCCAGAGCCTCGCATCCCTCGAATGCCGCGACCTGGCTCTCGACGCCGCCATCCCGCCTGAATCGTTCGTGTTCCGCCCCGCCGCCGGCGTGGAGGTGGTGGACATGAACGCCTCCCTGGCCGCGAACGACAAGCCATGATTCCCCCCCCCTGGAGTCGTGAGTGCAGGTTCCCTGGCGGGGACTCCGCGCCCTGCGTGTTCGTGGGGGGCCGCGCGCGGCTACAAGTGCTTCTTGATCTGCTCGAAGATGCGGAGGGAGACGGCCTGATCGCCCCAGAAGCCCACGCGGATGCGCACCTGGGTCTCTCTGTCGCCCCGCCTCGCGGTCTCGACCACGATGCGGCGGCCATCCGGCATCGTGCCGTCCACCACGCCTGAGACGGGCTTGAGCGAATCGCTCTCCAGCGTCACGTGGAAGTCGGCAACGGCCGACTTTGCGGCGCGGTGGACCCGCTCGATCGGTTCGGAGATGTTGCCTCTGAGCCAGCCGCTCTGCCAGACGAGCGCGCCCGCGCCCATAGCCGCGCCGGTACCGACGAGGATGGCCGGGCAGCCGGCTGTTCCGAGGGAGAGAACTGCCGCCAGAGCGGCTGAGACGGTGAGCCGTGTCCTCATGGGTAGATTTCTCCTGGCGGCCGGGGATGCCGCCTCGGGCATATTCTACACGAATTGAGCCGTGAATCCAAGCGAAAACTGTGTACGGGGGGGGCATGACCATCCGGCTGGTTCGGCGCCCGGCAGCGTTCTCGGGAGCGAGGGCCGCCAGCAAAGGCGTCAGTCGGCGGCGAGGAGACGCAGCTCGGGGAGCCGGGCCTGCGCCATGAGGGCACGGTAGGCTTTGGCCCGGTCGGCCGGCAGGCGGCTCACGAGAGCGAAGGCCAGGGGCACGACCTCGCGCGTCTCGGTCGCGACCAGGAAGTCGATCACCGGCCCCAGGCGGTCAGGGGGGAGGGCGCGGAGGAGGTCGGCGAAGCGCTGCACGTCGTCCTTCACCTCGGCCTCGAGGCGCAGCACCTTGCGGTACTCGGCCAGCGCCTGGCGGCGCTGGGCGGGGGTGAGCTTGAACGACACGCCGCCCCACAGGGTGTCCATGGCGGCGCCACGCCCGCACTTCAGGCGCACGCGGCGGATCAGCCCCTGCTCCCAGGCCCGCAGGGCGTCGGGCAGCGCATCCCCCTTGCCCAGACGCAGCAGCACGGTGAGGGCGACGAGCCGGTCGGCGCCCGCGGCGAGGGCGCGCTCGACGGCGGGGATGGCGGCGGCATCGCCCAGGCGGCCCAATCCGATGAGGGCCTGTCGGGCGACCTCGGGGTTCTTCTCCTCCAGCCCCTTCTCCAGCGCGGCCCGGAACTTCGCGTCGCCGGCCATGCCCAGAATCTGGTAGCCCGCCTTCCGCAGGAAATCCTGGTTCGACCGGAGGAGCTTATCCGCAAGGGGCGCGAAGCTCGCGTCGAGGTACGGCTCGGCTCGGTCGGCCACGTCGCCGAGCAGCTCCAGGTCCTCGATCTTCTCGGCGTTGTCCACCGCCGTGGCCAGCAGGGTGCGGGCGCTCTCGGCGTCCACCATGTTCGCCCGTGCCTCCCTCAGGCGGGCGGTGAACTTCGCACTGTCGAGGTCCACGGCGTCCATCATCAGGGCTTGGGGCGTGGGCTTGGTGGGGTCGAGCCTGCGCGCGAGTTGCCTCGGGTCGTCCTTGGCCTGGGCGCCGGCGCCAAGCCACTTCACGCAGGCGGCGAGCACCTGGGGCCACTGCGGCCACTGCCAATAGGGCCGGGTGCCGGGGGCGGGGTCGCCGCAGGGGTTCATCAGGATGGTGATGATACGGCCCCTGCCAGCCGTGGCGGCCACGATGGCCGGCCGCCCGCCGGCCGTGGCGAGCACCTCGACGCCCGGCTTGAGCGGCGACGTGTCAACCGTGTAGGCGTGGACGGGGGACCCGAAATCCACGTTGCCGAAGAAGGCTGGCTTCTCGGCCTTGAGGGCGAGGCCGCGGCTGTCGCACAGGATGTCGCGGTACTTCTGAATCCGCACGGGCAACAGGTCGGCGAGGGCGGTGTTGTGGTCGGCGCCGAGCGACAGGTTCCAGTAGCCGCCGCACACGAGGAGGCCGCCGCCGGCGCGGACGAATGCAGCCACCATCGCCCGTCGCTGCGGGCCGAGGGCGAAGGCGTGGACGTCGTCCAGCGCCAGCACGTCGAGAGCGCGGAGCTGGTCCCAGGTGTCGGGGAACTCGTCCATGCAGCCCTTCGCGCCGAGCTTGAAGCCCACGAAGTCCACCCACGACGGCGTGTAGCGGCCGGCGTCGAGGAGGGCGACGGCGCTTTCGAGCGGGTTGAGCCAACTGAACGCCCCGCGGGCGTGGTGCAGGTCGAGCACGCCGTTGCGCGCGAGGCGAAACTCGGCGGGCTTCTCGTTACCCTTCAGGGCGTCTTCGTCAGCGTTGAACGCCTTCTCATAGTCCTTGTAGAACGGGCTCGTAGTGCGGGCTTCAGCCCGTTCTTTCTCCTTCTTATTGGCCGCCTCGGCCTCTCGGCGCTTCAACTCCGCCGCCGCATCCTCGATAGGCGTCGTGACGGCGAAGAGCGGCGTGGGGCCGCCCTCATAGTCGAGGGCCACGATGCTCCACGTGCGCAGGCGGGGAAGCACGACGCATTGAGCCTCGCCCTCGGCTTTCGGCTCCAGGGCCACGTGCCCTTCAGGCAGGTCGGGTGACGCGTGGACCGCTCGAACCAGCTTCGCGCCGGCGGGCGTGGCGACCTTCAGGGCCACGTCGGCGAGGGGCGTGGGGGGTGTTTGCACGCGGCTGCTGAAGGCCGCGTAGCTCGGCGGGTTGAGCAGGTGGATGAGAAGCTGCTGGCGGCCCTCGGGCGTGGTGCGCAGCCACACGCTCTCGCGCCACCAGGGCTCGCTTGCAGTGCGGGCTTCAGCCCGTAGGCCCTGAAGACCGCCTGAAGGCGGCACTCCGAGCGCGCTCACCTTGATGGCGGCCTCAGCATTGGCCACGCGCCGCGTGTCGTCCCACACAAGGGCCGAGTAGCGGGTGAGGAACTTGGGCAGTGGGCCGAAGGCGAAATCGCCCGGCGAGGTGATGTAGCAGTAGCGCTGGCCGGCGGCCAGGGCGCATAGGACGCCAAGCGTGCGGTCCTGGTTCGAGCCCATGTCGAGGGTGAAGGCGAGGGGGAGGCCGCCGATGCGCTTCTCGTAGTCGGCCTCGCGGCACAGGGCCTCGTAGAAGGGGCGAATGGTGCCGGGGGAGAAGTTCGAGTGGCTCCAGTCGCGCACGCTCTCGTCCATCAGCATGCCGTGATTGGCGGCGACCTCGTGGAAGTCGGTGGTGTCGGGCGGCACGAAGAGCCGGCTGCCCGGGTTGGCGAAGGCGATGTTGTAGCCGTGGACGAAGGTGGGGCATTTGGCCCTGAGGATTTCGAGGAAGCGCTTCTGCGCGCCCACGAAATGCCCGTCCCAGCGAATGCCGTCCCAGCCGAACATCTCGACCGACCTGATGATGGCGTGGGCGCCGAACTCGACGGTGGCGGGATTGCTCCAGTCGCACCACAGGCTGGCCCAGTGCTGCCAGCCGCCGTCGCTGGGCTTGGCGAAGAGGTTGTAGTCGTTGGCGAGCATGCGTTCGAGGTAGAAGACGCTCATCGCCTCGGAGGCGGGGCCTTCGGGGCGGTGGCCGAAGAACTCGGGGTGGCGCTGGAAAGTCTTGAAGCCCTCGATGCCGCCGGCGCAGGCTTTGCCGTAGGTGATGGCCTTGACGCCGACCTTGTGGGCCTCGGCGATGAGGTTGCGGTAGCCGGTGATCGAGCCGGGGTATTGGGTCTGGCCGGCGTAGAAGACCTCGGTTTCGGGCGCGAGGTTCGAGTAGTCGCACGGCGCCCAGGCGAAGCGCTCGAACCAGTTGGCGTAGGCGCGCTTGGCGGCCTGCATGGTATCGGCGGCCTGGGCGGGGGTGAAGGACCGCATGTCCTGCGGCCCGGCTGGCCCGCAGATGCCGATGCGAAAGACGCTGCGGCTGACGCCGAAAAACTCGCTCCGTGAGTGTAGCAGGGCATCGCCCTGGCGGAACGAGCAGCGCAGCTCGTGGCCGAACTCGCGGTCGCCGAGCTGGAACGCGAACTCGATTGGTTCCCTGGCGTCGCGGGCCGCGAGGTCCTGGGCGAAGACCTCGCGGGTGTCGCTCACCTCGGTCACGTCCTCGGCCACCAGGCGGCCCGGGCCGCCTGCGACCCACACGCGTGCCTTCACCGTCTCGCCGGGGAGGTAGTGGACCTTGTCTACCTCGACGCGGGTGACGAGGGCAGGGGAGAGGCGGAGGGGGTGAAGCTCGATGCGGTCGCACAGCAGGCGGTGGTCGTAGGCAGCCAGGCGCGCCGCGTCGCGCCCTTCGTCCAGTTCCTCCAACTCGTCGGCGCTGCGGGCCTTGGGCTTCACGAGGTCGTCGGGGGTGGCCTTGGCCGTGGGCGAGTCGGCGCGTTCCTGGTCGGAGGCGCTCCTGCGCATGCCGTCGAAGCCGCTGCCGCCGACGGCGCTCACGCTGAGGGCCAACTTGCCGCCGGCATGGGTGCAGCGAAGCTCATAGGGCTGGTAGCCCTTGCCCACGGGGAAGTGAAGCTGGCGGAGCGTGACGGCTGCGTCGCCTGCCTTCAGCGTGACGGCCAGATGGTGGAGGAGCTCGGCGGGGACGGCCTCGAGCCAGAAGACGGCCGCGTAGTCGCCGGGCGGCCGCTCGATGGTGGCCTGGATGAGGGGCTTCTCGGCAGCGCCGAGGAGCAGGCCGGCGGCCTTCTTGCCCGAAGCGCGGTCGTCGCGGAAGGCTTCCGCTCCCTGCGCGAGCGCCTCCTCGGCTTCGAGGACTTGGGCCGCCGGCGCCGCGTGTGCGGCCGCAGGAGACAGCAGCAAGAGGAGGGCGATCAGCGAACGTGTCTGTGAGCGGATAGATTTCATGGGCGGCCGGTCTCACTCCAGAATGGGGCCGCCTGCATCCTAGTGGTCGAGCGAGCCTGTGTCAACTTCATCGGCGCGCAGGCTCAAAAGAGAACCTCCCGCAGGTCTTGGAGCCTGTGGGAGGTTCCGGGAGGTCACGGACCCCCTCCGGTGGCGATCACTTCCGCGGCTTGACGACGACGAAGTGCTTCGAGCCGTCGCGCTTGCGGACGAGCATGAGGATGGACTTGGAGGCATCGGCGCCCGCGAGGGCCTTGTTGAACGAGGCCACGCTGTCGGTGGGCTGTTGTGCCACCTCCTGGATGATATCGCCCTCCACGATGGGCGCGGGCTTCGCCGCCGCGGCGGGGCCGGCGGCATCCACCTGGGTCACCACGACGCCCTTCTCGCCCTTGGCATTGAGCTGCTCGGCCAGCTCGGGCGTGAGGTCCTGCACGGTGAGGCCAAGCTGGCGGTTGAGCGCGCCCCGGGTGCCGGCTTGTGCCACGTTTTCCGGCTGCTCGGTCAGCGTGACCTTCAGCGTCAGCGTCTCCTTGCCGCGAAGGACCTTCACGGGCACCGTGGCGCCGACCTTGGCTCTGGCGACCAGCTCGCGGAACTTCTCGCCATCCGTGATCTTGGTGCCGTCGAATTCGAGGAGGATATCGCCCTCCTTCACGCCCGCCTTATCGGCGGGGTCGCCGGGCACCACCTGGTTCACCTGCACGCCGTGGTCAATCTTGAGGAGCTCGGCGGCCTCCTTGGGCAGGGGGCTGAAGACGATGCCGAGCCAGGCGCGGGTGACCTTGCCCTTCTCGAGGAGTTCCTGCATCACCGTCTTGGCCATGTTGATGGGGATGGCGAGCCCGACGCCCGAGAAGACGCCGCTGGGGGTGACGATCATCGTGTTGATGCCGATGACCTCGCCCTGAAGGTTGATGAGCGGGCCGCCCGAGTTGCCGGGGTTGATGGCGGCGTCGGTCTGGATGTAGTTCTCATACTTGTCGCGCTGGAAGCCGCGGCGTCCCTTGGCGCTGATGTGGCCGATGGTGACGGTCTGCTCGAGGCCGAAGGGGCTGCCGATGGCCATGCACATCTCGCCGGGCTGCACGATCTCGGAATTGCCCAGCTTGGCCACCGGCAGGTCAGAGCCGGTGATCTCGAGCGTGGCGATGTCGGTCTTGGGGTCCGAGCCCCGGAGCTTCGCGTCGAACTCGCGGCCGTCGCTCAGCTTCACCTTCAACTCGTCCTGGCCGCTGGCCACGTGCGAATTGGTGAGGATGATGCCGGTCTTGCCCTCGACCTGCACGATGACGCCGGAGCCTTGGCCGGGCCGGCGGAACTCCCGCGGGCCGCCCTGGAACTCACGGGGCATGTCGGGGAAGAAGAAGCGGAAGGGGTCGAACTCGGGGTGCTCGCTCATGCGGACGATCTTGGTCGTGTAGACGGTGACCACGGCGGGCCTCACACGGGCCGCCAGGGCCGCCAGGGCCTGCGACTGGCGCTCCAGGGCCTCCAGCTCCTTGTTCACTTCGGCATCCGTGAGGCGTGGGGCCGCGGGCAGGTTCTGCACCCAGTCGAGCGACACCGAGATCCCAAGACCCACCACGACGCCCATCATCAGGGCAATCAACGCACTCGTACGCGATCTGACCATCGGACTTCTCCTCCTTCAACTTGGTTGCCGGAAAAGCGACTGTTCTGCTCTGACAGGCGCGCGCCCGTCAGGGAGCGATGTCCAGCACCACATAGTGTGCTCCCTCCTTGCCTCGCACGAGGGCAAGGAGAGTCTTCTCGTTGGCCTTGCGGGCGGCTTCGATGGCCGCGCGGGCCTCTTCCACGGTGGCGACGGGCCGGCGCGAGACCTCCTTGAGCAGGTCGCCGCGCGAGATGGGGGCCGGCCGCGCCTTGGCCGCGGGGCTGCCCGGCTCCACGTCAGTCACCAGCAGCCCCCTGTCGCCCTCGAAGCCGAATTGGGCGGCCAGGTCGGGCGTCAGCGGCTGGAGCGAGAGGCCGATGTCGAGTTTCTCGCCGCCCTGGGGCAGGGGAACGGGTTCCGCGCGGCCGCCGCCCTCGGCTCCCTGCTCGCCGAGGGTCACCTCAAGCACCATCTCCTTTCCGGCGCGCAGGAGCTTGAGCGGCACCTTTTCGCCAGGCTTGCGGCCGCTCACCATCGCTCGGAAGGCACCAACGTCCGCCACCTTGCGGCCGCCGAACTCCAGAATCACGTCGCCCGCCCGGACGCCGGCCCTGGCGGCGGGTTGACCGTCCATCGCCTGGGCCACCTGGATGCCGCCCTCGATCTTCAGTTGCGCCCGCGCCTCGGGGTCCAGTGGCGCAAGCATGATGCCGAGCCAGCCGCGTCGCACCTTGCCGTCCTTTGCGAGCGCCTGCAACGTGGCTTGCGCTGTGTCGATCGGCAGCACGGCAGCCAGGTCTCTGCCGGGGCCTCTACGCGGGGGCGCGGCGATGCCGACGACCTCGCCATCGAGGTTCACCAGAGGGGCGCCCGCCATGCCGTCCCCGAGGGTGAGGTCGGCCTGGAAAACCTCCGTGCCGGCCATCTCCCCCTCGCCCGGATGGCGTTTCGTGCTAACGATGCCGATGGTGAGAGCCTCGTTTGCGGCGGGGCCGCCGAGCGCGAGCACCCAGTCGCCCGCCTGGACAGCCTCGGGCTTGCCCACCTTGACGGCGGGGAGCTTGGCATCTCGGACCTCAAGGCAGGCCAGACCTGTGACGGCATCGGTGCCTACCACCTTAGCGGCGAGGGTCCGGCCGTCGGCGAGCTTGACCATCACGGCCTGGGCGCCAGCGACAGCGGGATGCGGCGCGAGAATCAGGCCCCGTTCGCCCTCGACCTGGAGGATCAGCCCCGTGGCGCCGCCCGGCTCGGGGCGCGGCTGGACGATGAAGGGCAGGTTCTCGGGGTCGAAGGGGAACACGCGCGGCTGGCCCTCGCGCGGGGGCCAGTGGAACTCGAACCGTCGCTCTCCGGGAGCGCCAGGGCGCCGCTGCCCGAAAGGCCAGTTCGGCATGTCGAAGGGGGCGCCTTCGCGTTGCCCCTGAGGCTCGATGCTCACCACGGCCGGCCGAATAGCACTTGCCGCGGCCCGGATAGCCTCGGCGGTCGGGCGGTCAGCCGCCTGCGACGTACTCCAGCCGAGCAGGACACACGCGGCGGCGAGAAGCAAGGCCAGATGTCTGAACATCCCCGTATCCTCCAATCACGACAAGATACAAGGCGCCTTGCCGTTCCAGAGCCCCTTGTGGGGCTCCCGTCCACACATCGCACATCGTCATAGTCGCATGTCCTGGCGTCGTGCTTCAGGCGTTACAACGTGTTACAATCTGAGACGCCAGGCGTCCAGATCGAGGTCCGGAAACACCGCGTCCCGCTGCTGAAGCTGCTCGAGGAACGCCCGATCCGCGTCCGCCAGCACGCCCTGGACGGCATAGCGCTCGATGAGGGCCATCAAGCGCTTGAGGTCGTTGTAGTGGACCGATACGCGGTTCTCGGCGTAGTCGCGCGCCGACCAGGTGCTGATGAGGAACTGCCAGTCGGAACTCTCGAGCAGCAGCAGTTCACGGCCCGCCTGCTTGAGGAGCTCGGTCATCGTGCCGTCCGAACTGCCCTTGTGGGCGGCGAGCAGGGCGAGGAACTTCTCCTCGCACTCGTAGATGTGGCGCCAGGTCCACTCCGTCCATTGATTGAGCCAAATCCAGTGGAAGCCGCCCTGCCCCCAGGAGCCCTCGGGCAGGCTCACCACACCCGCCGGCGGCTGGCTGGCGACGTATTCGCTGCAGGTGACGGGGCGCACCTGGCCCGCCCTGTGCAGGCGCCGAATCACCTTCTCGACCCAGCGCGGCCCCTCGAACCACCAGTGGCCGAGCAACTCGGCGTCGAACGGCGCGCACACAACCCCTTGCCCTTTCTCGACTAACGTATCCTCATCCAGAATTCGCTCGACCAAGCCCGCGAAGTGGTCGGCGTGGGACCCTAGCCGGTCCTCGATGGGCGCGGGGTCGTACTCCTGCTTCTCGCCCAAGTCGGCCTTGCAGTCGGTGACCCGCCAGTACCGATGGCCGCCGGGATAGTGCTTCTTATGGAAGTCGAGGTAGGAGCCATCGCCCGGATAGCCGTGCTCGCCGCTCCACACCTGTAGGGCCGAGCGCGGGTCGCGCACGAAGACCACCGTGCTCCGCTTGGCCGACGGGTCGGGGCAGACGACGTAAGTTCTGTGCGGCGAACGCTCTGCGTCCTCTGCCCGTTCGGCGTACTGCTCGCTGAACTGCCCCCACAGGCGCTTGAGGGCCTCGAAGCGGTCCATGTAGACGCCCACCGGCTTGCCACCCTTGAGCAGGTGGGAGTCCACGATGAAGAAACGGATGCCTGCATCATGGAGCACCTCCTCGACTCCCGGGCGCTCGACGGCTGGCGTGGTGCCCTCCTTGTCGAGTGGCGAGCGCCACGCATAGCTGGGGCGGTAGGCGCACTCGGGCAGCCAGATGCCGCGCGGGTGGCGTCCGAAGTGCCTGCGATACGTCGCAACTGCCGTCCGCACCTGGGCTTGCACACACTCGTCGCGGCCCAGTAGCGGCAGATAGCCATGCGTAGCGCAGCACGTGATCACCTCGATGTGCCCAGCGTCCTGGAGCCTTCGGAACGCGCCCACCAGGTCGCGGCCATAGCGCTCCACGAAGTCGCGCCGGATCCCCTCGAAGTGGTTGCGCCACATCGCGGCCAGGCTCTCGAGGTGGGCGCGGCCCGTGGCGCGGAACTCCCTCTCGTTGTCGGCGGCGAACTTCACCCGCTGCTCGCAGTAGCCCATGAACTCGTCCTTGAACCCCTCGTCCGCAAGCATCTCGCACAGCACGGGCGTGATGTTGAGCGTGACTTTGGGCGAGATGCCCTCGCCGGCCAGCCGCTCGAAGGCGTTCAGCAGCGGGATATAGCACTCCGCCGCCGCCTCGTTCAGCCAGTCGGTGCCGTGCGGCCACACCCCGTGGCTCAACACGTACGGCAGGTGCGCGTGCAGCACCAGGGCGAAACTCCCCATCGGTTTCTCTGCCATCGGCTACGCATCCTTTCGCATAGGCCCTTTGACCCTCTGTCAGACCGCTCCGATTATACCAGAAGCGCGGTCCCGCGCGAAACGTCTTCCACGGCCCCGCGCGGGGCCTCGTGCGGGCAGCAGGCGCGCCATACTTGCTCATCGCGCTGGGTGAGCAAGTATGGCGCTTTGGCGATTCATGGCCGTCCATGCCCATTCTCGCCATACTTGCTCACTTTCCCCCACCCAAGATTGAGCAAGTATGGGCGCCATGTTGCGGGAATCCCACATGAGCGCCACACCCCTTTCGCCTTCAGCGGGCATCCCTCTCGAACGCTGCAATGAGTTCAGGCCGAAAGAGTGCCCTCGGTGTCCGAAGACCCCGCCGCGTGTTGACATGGGAACCGCCTCCGGCTACCATTGCCGCCAGCGTGCGGCACGGTTCCACCTCCGCCCGACCGCTGAGAGAGCGGCCCGTGGCCAAGCACCCCGCCAAGTGCCCCAAGTGCAAGACGCGGCTCGAGTACGAGTCGGCCGTGGACGGGCAAGTCGTCTGCCCTGGCTGCAAGGCAGTGCTCACCGCGCCCGGCAAGGGCCGCCGCGCCGACCCACTCCTCGGCCAGGCCCTCGGCGAGTTCGAGATTCTGGAACTCATCGGCCGCGGCGGCATGGGCGCCGTCTACAAGGGCCGCCAGCCGTCGCTCGACCGCTTCGTGGCCATCAAGGTGCTGCCGCAGCGGTTCGCCGAGGACGCGAGCTTCCTCGAGCGCTTCCACCGCGAGGCCCGCGCCGCCGCCGCCATCAGCCATCCCAACATCATCGAGGTGTATGCCGTCGGACAAGACAAAGGCCACGAGTTCATCGCGATGGAATTCGTGGACGGCGATTCCCTCGCCGGTCTCCTCAAACGCGAGGGCCGCCTGCCGCCAGAGCGGGCGCTGGAGATCATGCGCGACGTTGCCTCGGCCCTCGCCGACGCCCACGCCAAGGGCATCGTGCACCGCGACATCAAGCCCGCCAACATCCTGCTCACCGCGCGCGGGCGCGTCAAGGTGGCCGACTTCGGCCTCGCCAAGCGCGCGGGCGTGGACATCAGCGTCACCCACACCGGCGCCAGCCTCGGCACCCCGCTCTACATGGCCCCCGAGATCGCCCGCGGCGAGTTGGACAACCCCAGCTCGGACCTCTACGCCTTGGGCGCCACCTTCTACCAGGCCATCTCGGGGCGGCCACCCTTCGACGGCGCCACGCCGGCTGAGCTGATCGTCAAGCACGTCAACAACCCCGTGCCACCTCTTCAGAGCCTCGCGCCCGAGTGTCCCCCGGCTCTCTGCCGAATCATCCACCTCCTGTTGAGCAAGAACCCCGCCCACCGTCACTCGAGCGCCGACAAGCTCGTGGAAGCCCTCGACAAGGTTGGAGCCCGCCTGGCGGGCGGAGCTGGGGGCGGGGCCTCCGTGCCCCGCGTGTCCGGACCTGTGGGCGGGGCCTCCGCGCCCCGCGTCTCCGGACCTGTGGGCGGGGCGTCTCTGCCCCGCGTCTCCGATGCCACACGCACCTTGCCTGGCTCTGTGGCGCCGCCGCCCGCGCCCATGCCGCACAGCCGCCGTGTGGGCGGCGTGTCCTCACGCCGTGTCTTCCTCTTCGGCGGCATCGCCGCGGCCGTTCTCCTCGCCGTCGTGGTCTTCATCGCCCTTCCCGGCCCCGCTTCCCAATCCACAATCCGCAATCCGAAGTCGCCAGTTCCCCCTTCCGCAACCCCCGGCACCCAACACCCGACACCTTCTTCCTCCGCCTTCGAGAGCCACGCCGCCCTGTGCCTCCAGTACGCCCGCACCTGCGTCGAGCGCAAGGACTGGGCCAAGGCCAAGGAGTACCTCGACGAGCTCGCCGACAAGTACGCCGCCACCCGCGTCGCCGCCGACAACAAGTCCGCCATCGCCGCTCTCCGCTCCCAAGCCGAGGCCGTCCTCAAGCCCACCCCAATGGCCAAGGTCGGACCGAAGGTGGCGCCTGAGGTCGAGCCGAAGGGCAAGTTGGCTCAGGAGTGGACCGCGCTCGCTAACGGCTGGCGCGTGGGCAAGCCCGTGAATCTCGGGCCGGTGGTGAACAGCGCCAACATAGACAATGATCCGTGCATATCAGCGGACGGCCGCACGCTCCTCTTCTCCTCGAACCGCCAGGGTTGGGGCGGGGTCTGGATGTGCCGACGAGGCGGCATCACGGAGGACTGGGCGCCTCCCGTCAAGCTCGGTCCGCCGATGAGCACAGGAACCGATGTGTCGCCTCATCTGTCGGCGGATGGCTTGACGCTCCTCTTCGCCTCCGAGCGGCCGGGCGGGCAGGGCGAGCGGGACCTTTGGTCGAGCACACGGCGAACGCCCGACGAACCGTGGGGCCCGCCGGTGAACCTCGGTTCCAGAGTCAACAGCTCGGGTAGCGACATAACGCCTGCCCTCTCCGCGGATGGCTTGACCCTGCTTTTCAGCTCTGACCGCCCCGGCGGGCAGGGCGGCTTCGACCTCTGGATCTGCACCCGGAACACCCCCGCCGCCCCGTGGAGTTCACCGGCCAACCTGGGCTCCATCGTGAACAGGAGCCAAGGCGATGCGGCCCCTGACCTCTCAAGCGACGGGTTGACTCTGTTCTTCCAATCAGGCCGCCCCGGGGGCCAGGGCGGCATGGACCTCTGGATGTGCACCCGCCGCAGTCTGACAGAGCCATTCGGCGAGGCGGTCAACCTGGGCGCCGGGGTGAACTGCGCGTCCACTGACAGCACCCCGAGCATCTCGGCCGACGGCCGCACGCTCTACTTCGCCTCGGACCGTCCCGGTGGGTCTGGCGGCGCAGACGTCTATCGTGTGTCCCTCCTCCGACCCGAACCACCCGCCGACGAGTGGACCACGCTCGCCAACGGCTGGCGCGTAGGCAAGCCTGTGAACCTCGGGCCGGTCGTGAACAGCGCCGGCACGCTCCACTGCGGGCCAACCGTCTCCACCGATGGCCTCACGCTGCTGTTCGCAGCGCACAAAGGGTCGTTCGACCTGTGGATGAGTTCGCGCCGCAGCACTCGCGAGGAGTGGGGGGCGCCCGCCACCCTCGGGCCGCCCGTGAACGGCCCCGGCGAGGCCCGTGACCCCTGCTTGTCGAGCGACGGGCTCACGTTGCTCTTCGCCTCCGGCCGGCCAGGAGGGCAAGGGCAGAGCGACCTGTGGATGAGCGTGCGGCGCAGGCCCGACGATCCCTGGGAGCCGCCGACGAACCTGGGACCAACCGTCAACAGCGTCCACCATGACAGCCAGCCGTGCCTCTCGTCCGACGGGTTGACCCTGCTCTACTGCTCGTCCCGTCCGAGTGGTGCGGGTGGGAAGGACTTGTGGATGTGCACTCGCGCCGCGGCGGCCGCGCCCTGGGGCGCCCCCGTGCACCTCGGCCCTCGGGTGAACACCCCGGCGGAGGACCAGGACCCGTGCCTCTCCCCCGATGGCCTGGCGCTCTTCTTCTCGTCCAATCGGCGGGGGAAGGACGAACTCTGGATGTGCACGCGGCAGGCCAAATCCGAACCTTTCGGCGAGCCCGTGAACCTGGGCGCGGGCGTCAACAGCGGCGGCCATGCCCGCGGGCCGGCGCTCTCCGCCGACGGCCGCACCCTGTACTTCGACTCCGACCTGAAGCCGGGCAAGCCCGACGGCAGCGGCCTCTGGCAGGCGCCCCTCGTGCCGCCGGAAGCTGCCCAACCCGCCCCGCCCCCTGCCGACGACGCCCGCTGGGGGCCGTGGGAGGAGTTGTTCGATGGCAAGACCCTCAAGGGCTGGGAGCGCCAGCGCGGCCAGAAGTTCGACCAGGGCAAGGCCCAGGTGGATGGCGACCGCATCCTGCTGTTCGGCGGCCGGCCCGCCGCCTCGATTGGCTGGACCGGCGCGTTCCCCGACAGCGACTACGAGGTCGAGGTCGAGGCCATGCGCACGGGCCGCCAGAACTGCTTCTGCGCCATCGGCTTTCCCATCGGCCAGGGCGGGGCCACCTTCGTGGCCGGCGACATAGACGGCACCGCGGTCGGCCTTGACGGGGTGGATGGCAAGGATGCCCTCGAAAACGCTACGGGACGGCGCAAGACCTTCGCCCCCAACCGCTGGTATCGCGTGCGGGTGCAGGTGGCTCAGGGCCGCGTGCGCGCGTGGATTGACGGGGAACAGGTCGTGGACCTGCCGACCGCGGGGCACATGTTCACACATCGCGACCCCAACTTCGCCTTCCGCGTGATGGCGTGGGCCGCCGACGCGGCCGTGCGCACCGTTCGCCTGCGTCAGATCAAAGCCGTGGGCGCGCAGGCGCCCACGGCAGGGCCGGCGGATTCCGGTCTTGCATCGTGCGCGCGGTGCCTTATAATGAGGATAGGCCGGGCGCGAACGCCCGAAAACCATCCGGCGCGAAAGGAACAACCTCTGCCGTGTTCGTGCTGAGCCAGGCTTGGCAATGTCCAACCGACAACCACGCGAGGGAAGCAGCAGAACTGTCAGCGGATAACACGCCTCGGCCGAGGACGTTTGAACCTGGCATTCTGCTTCCCACCTAGCAGCGGGGTTGGCGCCGCCGGCTCCACGGCACAGTGCGGAGGTTGTTCTTTGGGCCGGATGGATGAATGGATGGGTGGATGCGTGAAGGAGACAACCGGTACTCGTCCCTACGCTCCGCGTGGGGATGGGATTCCGGACGCTCCCGCGTCCGTCTTCCTCTCGCGAAGGGCCGGGGGGCGGCCGCCGAACATGCCCCCACTCAGAGCGTAGGGGCGAGGAGATCACTCGGACACACACGGACAGGCACCGGCGCGCCGGTTCGTGGGCGATGAGCGTCCGTGTCGGTCCGTGTAGGTCCAGACAGGGCTTGCGCGGCGCTCGGCTTCGGCTTATTCTGATTGCGGATTACGGATTCCAGAACGAAGGCAAAATGGACCTGTTCGCCCCCCCATCAGACGACGAACCCCAGGTCGCGGCCAGCGCGCCGCTCGCGGCGCGCATGCGCCCGCGAACGCCCGACGAGTTTGTGGGCCAGGGGCACTTCTTCGGCCCCGGCAAGCTGCTGCGGCGCATGCTCGAGGCCGACCGCCTGGCCTCGGTGATCTTCTACGGGCCGCCGGGCACGGGCAAGACGGCCCTCGCCCATGTGATCGCCCGCCACACCCAGGCACGCTTCGTCGCCCTCAACGCTGCAGCCTCCAACGTGGCCGAGATGCGCGAACTCCTCGCCGCCGCCCGCGACCGCCATCGCGCCGGCAAGCGCACCGTGCTGTTCGTGGACGAACTCCACCGCTTCAACAAAGCCCAGCAAGACGTGCTCCTGCCCGACGTGGAGGAGGGCGTGGTGCGCATGATCGGCGCCACCACCCACAACCCCTTCTTCACCGTCACCTCGGCCCTGGTCTCGCGCTCTCAGATCTTCGAGTTCAAGCCGCTAACCCGTGACGACCTGAGGGCCATCCTCCGCCGCGCCTTGGCCGACCCCGAACGCGGCCTCGGCAGCTACAAGGTCGAACTGACCGAGGAGGCGCTCGACCACTTGGCCGAGGTGTCCGACGGCGACGCCCGTCGCGCGCTCAACGCCCTCGAGGTCGGCGTGCTCACCACCCCGCCCGGCCCCGACGGCGTAGTGCGCTACGACCTCAAGGTGGCCGAAGACTCCATCCAGCGCAAGGCCGTGGTCTACGACCGCGACGAGGACTCGCACTACGACGCGGCGTCGGCTTTCATCAAGAGCATGCGCGGCAGCGACCCCGACGCGGCGCTCTACTGGATGGCCAAGATGCTGGAGGGCGGCGAGGATCCGCGCTTCGTGGCCCGCCGCATCGTCATCTGCGCGGCCGAGGACGTGGGGAACGCCGCCCCGCTCGCCCTCGTGCTGGCCAACGCCGCGCTTCAGGTCTCGGAGTTCGTCGGCCTCCCCGAGGCGCGCATTCCGCTCGCCCAAGCCGTCACCTACATCGCCACCTGCCCCAAGAGCAACGCGGCCTACCTCGCGATTGACCGCGCGATGGAGGACGTGCGCGAGGGCCGCGTGCTCGAGGTGCCCGAGCATCTGCGCGACGCCCACTACCGCGGCGCCAAGCGGCTCGGACGCGGCGAGGGCTACCAATATGCCCACGAGGGCGAGGGGCACTTCGTGGCCCAGGAGTACATGCCCGTCGAGCGCACCTACTACGAGCCCACCGACGAAGGGGCCGAGAAGCAGATCAAGGAGAGGCTGGAAGCGTGGAGAAAGCGCAAGCACGAGAAGAAATCGCCCGACGCCTCGCCCAGTTGACCGCCGAGCAGCGCCGCGAGGCGAGTCGGCGCATTCGTCGCCTCGTGGCCGAACTGCCCGAGTTCCAGCGGGCGCGCACCGTGCTCCTCTTCGTGTCGCTGCCCGACGAGGCCGACACGCTCGGGCTCATCGCCGACGCCCTGGCCGCCGGCAAAGCCGTGGCCGTGCCCAAGGTGGACCGGAAGCGCAAGGCGATGGACGCCTGCCGGCTGCACGCCCTCGACCGCGGTCTGGCCCCCGGCGTCTTCGGCATCCCCGAGCCGGAGGCTGCCGCGGTGGTGGAGCCTGGAGCGATAGACTTCGTCCTCGTGCCGGCCCGCGGCTACGACCGCGAGGGCAACCGCATCGGGCGTGGCGGCGGCTACTACGACCGCTACATGGCCCACCCCGGCTTCCACGCCACGCGCTGCGGCATTGCCTTCGCCGCCCAGATCCTCGACTCCGTGCCCCACGATGCGCACGACCTGCCGGTGGAGATGCTGGTGACGGAGAATGGCGTGTTGCGGTTCGAGTGAGGAGGTTGGGGGGGAGCCCGTCTTGGAAAAGGGGCTCTCCTCCAGTCCCCACTCCCGAAAACCTTCACATCGGCACCTCCGCGGACCCGACACCGAAGTCTTTGGAGAGGGATCGGGGAGAAGCCTTCCTTCAGGAAGGTTCTTCCAGTTTCCTCATGCACACAGCCTGATGAGGAGGTGTTCGAGGATGTGGCGGGGGTCCATGGCGGAGGTCTTGGAGGCCAGGTCGGCCTCGAGCAGGAGGTCGAAGGCGCGCAGGAGTTCGCGGCGGGTGCGGCGGCTGGCCTGGGCAATGGTCTGCACCAGGAAGTGGCCAGGTCTCATCCGCAGCGCCCTGGAAATCTGCTCTTCCGACTTCCCGTTGTCCAGGAGCGTGCGGGTGTTGATCAGGCGCTCGAGCGCCCAGCGGACCATGCTGAGGATGTAGTTGGGGTCGTTGCCCTGGGCAAGGAGATGCTCGAGGACGCGGAGGGCCTTGGCCGGCTCCTTGTGGCCCAGGGCGTCGGTGAGCTTGAAGATGGTGGTGACGGGGAGGTCCTCGATCAGGGCGTCCACGTCCTTGGCCGTGATGGTGTCGCGTGCGCCGACGTAGAGGGCGAGCTTGGCGAGGCTCTGGTCGGCGATGGGCAGGTTGACGCCCACGCAGTCGGCCAGGCGGCGGGCGGCGGCGGGATCCATGCGCTTGCCGTGCTCCCGGGCGCGGGCGGCGATCCAGCGGGGCAGCTCATACTCGCGTGGGGCGGTGCAGACGACGACCATGCCCACCTTACGGACCGCGAGGCCGGGCTTCTCGTTCTTCGGCAGCCGGTCGAGCGTCAGCACGAGGGTGCCCGTTTTCGATGGCTTCTCGAGATAGGCGAGGAGAGCGTCGCGCCCGTTGGCGACGAAGGTGCCGGCGTCCTCGATGAGCACCAGACGCCGTGGCGCGAGAAAAGCCGGCGTGCGCAGCTCGTCGAAGACCTCCTTGGGGTCGGGCGCCTCCGCGCCCGTGTACTGGCTGAGGGCCAGATCGGGGTCGGAGTCCTTGAGCAGGGCGCGGCGCAGGGCCTGGAGGGCCTGGGCGCGGGCGAACGGCTCGTCGCCGATGATGGCGTAGACGGGCAACGGCGGGCCGTGCCGAAGGTGTTCTGCCAGGGCGTCGGGCGTCGCGTCGTCGGGCAATGGCGGCTTGGGCACAGGCACTCCCTCTGCGGATTCGGCTGCGGGTCGTGGCCTCAGGATTCCTCCGGGGGCTTGGGGCCTCGGTCGATCTGGATGTTGTATTTTTCCATGCGGTATTGCAGGGTACGGCGGGTGAGGCCGAGGAGCTCGGCGGCCCGGGACTGGTTTCCGCCGGTCTTGCGCAGGGCGGCCTCAAGGAGCGTGCGCTCGAACTCTTCGATGGAGAAGCCCGGGCGCAGGAGCTGCGACGCCACGTCGTCGGGGACGTCGCGGCTGATGTCGGGGTTGAGCGCGATGTCGTCCGGGCCGATCATGGCGCCTTGGGCCATGACGACGGAGCGTTCGATGCAGTTCTCGAGCTCGCGCACGTTACCGGGCCAGTTGTAGGCCAGCAGCTTCTGCTGGGCGGCGGGGGTGAGGCCCTGGATGCCCTTGCGGTTGCGCTGGTTGAAGCGCTCGAGGAAGTGGCTCGCCAGGAGCAAGACGTCCTCGCGCCGCTCGCGCAGGGGCGGGAGCAGGATGGGGACGACGTTGATGCGGTAGTAGAGGTCCTCGCGGAAGTCGCCCTCGCGCACGGCGGCCTCGAGCTTGCGGTTGGTCGAGGCGATGATGCGCACGTCCACGCTGATGGTTTCGTTGCCGCCGACGCGCTGGAACTCGCGCTCCTGGAGCACGCGGAGAAGCTTGGCCTGAAGGGCGGGGGACATCTCGGAGATTTCGTCGAGGAACAGCGTGCCGCGGTGGGCGGCCTCGAAGCGGCCCTTGCGCTGCGCGTGCGCGCCGGTGAACGAGCCGCGCTCGTGGCCGAACAGCTCGCTCTCGAGGAGCGTTTCGGGGATGGCGGCGCAATTGACCTTGACCAGCGGGCACTTGGCCCTCGGACTGTGGTCGTGGATGGCGGAGGCGACGAGTTCCTTGCCCGTGCCGCTCTCGCCGCGGATGAGCACCGTGGCATCGGTGGGGGCCACGGTGCGGATGGTCTCGAGCACGGCGCGGATGGCCGGCGACGAGCCGATCAGGCGGGTGGCCCTGCGCTCAGCCTGGATTTCCTCGCGGAGCGCGCGGTTCTCGTCGCGCAGCGCGTGGAGTTCGAAGAGGCGCCGCAGCGTGCCGAGCAGGCGCTCGGTGTCCACGGGCTTCGCCAGGTAATCGTACGCCCCGCGCTTGACGGCCTCGACGGCCGTCTGAATGGTGCCGTAGGCCGTGAGGATGATGACGTCGGTGTCAGGATACAGGCGGCGGATCTCGTCGCAGAGCTCGACGCCCGTCATCTCGCGCATGCGCAGGTCGGTGAGGACGATGGGGTAGGGCGTCTTGGCCAACTGCGCGAGGGCTTCGGGGGGGGAGTTGGCCACGTCGGCCCCGTAGCCCTCCATCTGGAGGTTCTTGCGCAGGGCCTCGGCCGTCTGCCAATCGTCATCTACGATGAGGATTCGATCATCCGGCATTGTCGGTCTCGCTGGTGGAGGGCTGGAGCGGGAGAGTCATCGTCACGAGCACCCCGCCCTCGGGCCGGTTGGCGACGGCCAGGGTGCCGCCGTGGGCCTCCACGGTGCGGAGCGAGAGGGCGAGGCCGAGGCCCAGCCCGGCGCGTTTCGTGGTGAAGTACGGCTCGAATACATGGGGCAGGTGGGCTGCTGCGATGCCCGGCCCTGTGTCGGCGAAGGTCACTCTGGCCGCCCCGTCGGCCTCCTGGCTGGTGATCGTGAGTGTGCCGCCGTCGCGCATCGCCTGCAAGGCGTTTCTGAGGATGTTCCCGATGACCTGGCTCAGGCGATCCGAGTCGCCGCGGACAGGCAACTGCCCCGCGCCGCGGCGCTCGACGCGCACGTGGGCCTGGTCGAACTCCCGCGCGAAGAGGGCCAGGGTGTGGTCCAGAATGCTTCCGAGGTCGCAGGGCCGCAGTTCCAGGTCCGTGGGCTTGGCCAGCAGCACGAAGTCATCGAGGGTGCGGGTGAGGCGCGAGAGTTCGCCCGACACGATCTCGAAATTGGTGTTCGCCTCCGTGCGCAGGGCTGCATCGTTCGTGCCCTTGACGATCAGGCGTTCGAGGTAGCGGCAGGTGAGGGCGATGGTGTTGAGCGGGTTGCGAATCTCGTGGGCCACGCCGGCCGCCAGGTTGCCCAGGGCCGCGAGCCGCTCGGCCTTGGCCCGCTGCCGTTCGGCCGCGGCGATGGCCCGCCGCGCCGAATAGGCGATGGCGGCTAGCGCCACGAGCAGAACGCTCTGGGAGGTGATGACCACCCACCTCATCTTCGCATCGAGCGCCGTGAAGTGGTCGGCCACAGGGGCGAGCTGGCGATGAACCACCAGGCCTCCCACCAGTTGCCCACCATTCCAGAGGGGGGATGTGAAGCACAGGCACGTTGGCGGCTCGCCTTGGGCAGCGCAGTCGTGGGGGAGCACGTAGACCCGCTCCTCCCCCTCGAGGATGTGGCGGGCGCAGGTCGTCAAGTCGGAGTCCCCCTCCCGGACCGGGGGCCAGACACGCTGAAGCTTCTCGTCCACCACCAACACGTGGAATTCGTGCGGGCCCGCGCGCGCCTCCTCGATATCGCCCAGGGCGGCTTGGACCTCGTCGGCGATCTCGCTCAATGAGGCGAGTTGGGGATGGCAGGCGATGAGGGCACGAAGCCGGGCGAGCAACTCGCCGCCCCGGAGCAGTTCGGCGGATTGTTCGGCATAACGCACGCTGCCCTTGAGCACCAGCGACCTGTGCTCGCGAATCACACGGCGCTCGATCCGCAGGAGGACCAGCACGGTGGCCACGATGGCCGCCACGCCGAGCAGCGACAGCCACCGCAGCGCGCGGCCAGCCTTCAGGCTCGCGGGCATACCGAACCTTCCGTCAGAAACGCCCCGTCGCTCCGCGTCGGGGGCTCGTCCACGACGGCGAGGCGGGATAGACTCGAATATAGGTCGTTGCGCGAGTGCTGTCAAGCCGTGTTGACTCCGCGGCCCTCGTGCCTATAATCTGGGAGAGCGGGGACCGGTCCTTCGTGGTGCATCCCCCAGCCGAAAGGGCAGCGCGCGCATGAGCACCCCCAAACCCACCGAGGGCGCGAGCGTCCGCATCGTGCCGCTGGCCATCTTCGCCCTGCTTCTGATCATCCCCTTCCTCAACTTCGAGTTCACGCTCTACCGCTCGACGCTGAAGCTGTTCGTCTTCGAGAGCACGGTGACGCTCTTGTGGGGCTACCTGCTCTGGGAGTGGGCGGCGGGCCGCCTGGGCCGCACCGGGTGGCCGGCCTGGTGGCTCTTCGCTCCCGTGGGGCTCTGGGTGGCGTGGGGCGCCGCCACGTGTGTGTGGTCGCACCAGGCCTGGCTGGCGCGCGGCGGGCTGGTGCAGGGCGTCTATGGCGCGGCGGGCGCCTTCGGGCTCGCCCTGCTGCTGCACGAGCGCGAGAACCGCCACATGTTCGTGGCTGCCGCGGGCGCCGTGGCCTTCGCCCTGGCCTTCTTTATGTTGCTCTACTATGGGGACCCACGGGCGAAGTTCCTGGGGGACGTGGACGGGCTCGACGGACGCGAGGCGGGCGCGGCGTTCCTCCTGCTGCCGACGCTGGCCGCCGCCGCGGCGCTCTATCACCTGGGGAAACAGGAGAGCGAGGCCGGCTACCGCCGCGTGCTGTGGACCGCCGTGCTCCTGGCCGTGTTGCTGCTGGCCGGCCTGCGCACGCGGGTGCCGGCGTGGCGTTACGCCCTGGGCGCGGGGCTGGTGGTGCTCGTGTGGCGGATGCTGCCGCGATGGCGCCTCGCCGCGCTGGCGCTTCTCGCCGTGCTGGGACTGGCCGTGGCCCATCGCGAAGTCGCACAACGAGCCGTGGCGCTCGAGTACCTCAGCCCTCTGCGCAGCGCGCGCAACGCCGTGCTCGATAGGGCCGCCTGGGGCCTGCTCCGCGGCGCCTCGCTGCCGCGCCTGGTCGCGGGACACGGGGTGGGCGCCTTCTTCCTTGTCTTCGACCGCGAACGCCCCGTGTGGACTTACGGCGTCAGCTATGGGGACGAGGTGGTGGGCCACGCCTCGCGCCAGCTCGTCGAGGAGTTGGTAGAGCGCGGGCTGGTGGGAGTGGCCATCGCCGTGGTGGTGGGGCTGGCCTGCATGGTGGCGGGGAGCCTCGTGTGCCGCCGGGCGCGCGACGGACTCGATGCCGCCCTGGGTGCCGGCCTGGCTGCCGCCGTGGTGGCTTTGGGCGTGTTTGCGTGCTTCTCCAATGGCGCCCTCGGGTTCGGCTCCGGCATGATGTTCTGGGTGGGCCTGGGCCTGCTGGGCGCACTGACCGTGGAGTGCAGCCGGCCGGCGGGCCTTAGCTGGTCGCCCGAGGAGGCCCTCGCCCGGGCCGAGGCGCGGCGGCGCCTGCGATGGAGTGCCGTGGCAGCGGCGGGCCTGGCGGGAGTGATCGGCATCGTGGCGTGGGGGGCGCTCGCCGCCAGGCCGTTCTGGGCCGAATACTGCCTCCGCGAGGGACAGGCAGAGAACTCCGCCTGTCAGCGGCTCCTGGCCCAGAAGCGGCTAGGGGAGCGCAACTTGCACGCTCGGCGAGCGGCCGTCCAGCAGATGCGGGCCGACCTCGGCGGGAAGCTGCGAGCCGCTGAGAAGGAGTTGGCCGCCGCGACGGCCGCCCACGAGGAGGCTGTGAAAGGCGGGGGCGACGTGGCGCCGCTGCTTGCCCGCAAAGAGGCGGCTGCCGCCACGGTCGAGAAGCTGCGCGCCGAGGCGAAGAGGGCGCCAGGCCAGATCGAGGCGACCCTTGCCGACCTGGAGGAGAGCCTGCGCGCCACCACGGCCGAATACGAGGAATCCGCCGCGCGGGTCACCCTCTACCTGCGGCGGGCAGCCACCCTGAGCCTCGGCGACCGCGTGTGGCTGAACGCCCAGACCGAACGCGCGCTGTCGGACTCCGCCAACGGCAATCACCAGGCTGCGGCGGAGCGCCTCGAGGGGCTCGAAGCCCTCTGCGGGCCGGCGTTCGCGCTGGACGTCGTGCGGGCCGGCTGCTACGTGAAGCTGAAGCGGCCCGCCGAGGCCCACGACCTGTATCACCGGTACTCCCACAAGAACCCCTTTGGGGCGCTCTGCACCCTCTTCACCCCCAGAGCGCCGTTCTACGAAGACTGGTTCGCCCTGGTCGCCGACGAGCGCCTGAAGAAGAGCCCGCGAGCCGCGAGCTGGGCCCGCGACTTCCTGGCCTCGGCGTCGCTCGGCCTCGCCTGGTATCCCGATCACTATGGCCTCCTGCTTCTCCGGGGCGAGATGCTCTACAGGTTCGGCGAGAAGGATCGGGCCAGAGACGACATGATGGCCGCCGCCGCGCTCATCGAGGATGCCCTCCGGAACATCAGCGGCCCGTTGCCGCGCGCCACGCTCTACTTCGAACTCGCCAACGCCAACATCCACTGGGACAAGGCCAAGGCCGTGAAGGCGGCGAAGCAGGTCTTCCTGGAGAAGGTGGACTTTCGCGACCCTCAGGCCCAGCAGGTGCTCTTCAAAGCTCAACAGATTCTCCGCCGGCTGGATCCGGCCAGCCTGGAGAAGCCCGCGCCCCCAGCCGATGGCACAGGCCAGGCGCCCAAGACGCCTGCCACCCCATAACGCCTCCGCCGCGAGACGCCCATGCTCCGTCGCCTCCTCGCCCTGCTTCTCCTGACAGCCGCCGCGGCTCCCCGGCCCGTTGGCGCAGGCCAGGGCCACCCGCCCATCACACTCCGGTACTTCCTCGGCTGGACCCTCGGGGCCGGCGATCAGGACGTCCTCCAGGAGTTCGAGCGCCGCAACCCCGGCCTCAAGGTCGTCGCCGGCCTCAGCGCGTCCCGCAACATGGTCGAGGACCCTCAGCGCCTCCTGTGCGCCATCGCCGGCGGCGACCCGCCGGACCTCGTGATCTTCGATCGCTACGCCGTCGCCGAATGGGCCGCGCGCGGCGCCTTCATGCCCCTGGACGAGTTCATCGCCCGCGACCACGACCAGCCCGACGGCATCAAGGCAGGCGACTACTTCGACGCGTGCTGGGACGAGGCGCGCTGGGAGGGCAAGGTCTACGCCATCCCCACCGGGACCGACAACCGCGCCCTGTTCTACAACAAGGACCTCCTGCGCGCCGCCGGCCTCGTCGGCCCCGACGGCGAGGCCAAGCCGCCCCGCACCTGGGACGAGTTGGAGGACTATGCCCTCAAGCTCAGCGAGTTTACCCGCGACGCCGCGGGCGCCATCACCGGCATCCGCCGCATCGGCTTCATCCCCAACTACGGCAACGCCTGGTTCTACTTCTACTCGTGGCTGAACGACGGCGCGCTCCTCAGCCCCGACGGCCGCCGCTGCACCCTGGCCGCACCCGAGAACGTCGAGGCCATGCAATACGTCACCGACCTCTACGACAAGCTGGGCGGCGCGCGCCTCGTCTACGCCTTTCAGTCGTCCTTCCAGGGGGCCGAGCTGGACCCCTTCCTCACTGGCCGGGTGGCGATGAAGGTGGACGGCAACTGGGTTCTGGGCGGGATCGGCTACTTCCGCCGCGAACTGAACTTCGGCGTCGCCCCGGCCCCGATGCCGCGCAAGCGCCTCGAGGCGGGCAAGCCCTACATCTCGTGGGCCGGCGGCTGGTCGTGGGTGATCCCCAAGGGCGCGCGGCATCCCGAGGAGTCGTGGCGGCTCATCAAGTGGCTCGCCAGCGAGGAGGCCACGCTCATCGTCCACGACGCCGCTCGCGAAGCCAACCAGGCGCAGGGCAAGATCTTCATCCCCGGCCTCAACGCCAACAAGAAGATCACGCAGACGCTTTATCGGCGCTATCTGGCCGAGGACCCGAACGTCGAGCAGAAGTTCCGCGACGCCTATCAGGTCTTCATGAATCTGCTCCCGGAGAGCCGGTTCCGTCCCGTCACACCTGTCGGCCAGTTTCTCTGGAACCAGCAGGTGCGGGCGATGGAGGCCGCCATCTACCACCGCGGCACCGTCGAACAGGTGCTCCGGCAGCACGCGGCCGAGGTGCAGCACGAGCTCGACCGCATCTACCGCATCCGCACCGAGCCTGTGGTGAACTGGAGCGTGCCGCTGATCGCCTACATCGCGGCGCTCGTGGCCACGGCGGCCATCCTGTGGTGGCGCCACAGCCGCCTGAGCCGGAGCAAAGGCTACTTCCGCCGCGAATATCGCGCGGGCGTGGCCTTCGCGCTGCCTTGGATCATCGGCTTTATCGTGTTCACGGGCGGCCCCATCGTCTTCTCGTTCATCATCAGCTTCTGCGAGTACGACGTGCTGTCGCCCGGCCTGTGGGTGGGCACGAGCAACTATCGCTACCTCCTCGCCGAGGACCCCGTTTTCTGGAAGTCGCTGGGCAACACACTCTTCATGCTCATCGGGCTGCCCCTTGGGATGGCTGTGAGCCTTGGCCTCGCCATGCTCCTGAACCAGAAGGTCAAAGGCATGTCGGCCTGGCGCACCTTTTTCTATCTGCCCGCCATCATGCCCGGCGTAGCGGCCGCGCTGCTGTGGGTGTGGATGTTCCAGCCGACCCATGGGCTGCTGAACCGCCTCTTCGACATCGTGGGCCTGAACTGGCTGCTCGCGCGCCTCGGCGTGAGCGTGCCCGTGCTGTGGCTTCAGAGCGAGTCCACCAGCAAGCCCGCCCTGATCCTGATGGGCCTCTGGGGCGCAGGCGCGGGCATGATCATCTGGCTCGCGGGGCTCAAGGGCATCCCCGAGCATCTCTACGAGGCCGCCGAGATTGACGGCGCGGGGCGCTGGGGCAAGTTCCGACACATCACCCTCCCGATGCTCACGCCCTACATCTTCTTCAACCTGCTGATGGGCATGATCGGCACGCTCCAGGTCTTCGAGAGCGCGTACATCATGACCGCCGGCGGCCCGGTGGATTCCACCCTGTTCTTCGGCTACCATCTCTTCAATAACGCCTTCCGCTTCTTCCGCATGGGCCAGGCCTCGGCCATGGCCTGGGTGCTGTGCGTCATGGTGCTCATCATCACCGCCATCCAGCTTCGGACCGCGAGGATCTGGGTCCACTACGAAAGCGAATGAGGCCGCATGGTTGAATCGCGCGGAATGCGGGGGCTGGGCAGGCGGGCAACGCTCTACGCGCTGCTGATCGGCGGCTCCATCCTCTTCTCCATCCCCTTTGGCTGGCTCTTGCTCTCCAGCTTCAAGACCAACGACGAGCAGTTCCGCGACCCGCCGACCTGGCTCCCCCGCCCCCCCTCGGCGGCGAAGGTCTCGCCTTATGTGGCCCGCGACGAATTCGACGAGATCGCGCGGCCACGAGCCTGCCCCCGCGCGCGATGGGACGAGGCGCGCCCGCTCCTCGTCGAAGCCACGCGCCAAGCGGTCAAGGCCGCAGGTCTGCCCCCGGCCGCCGTGCCGGCCGATGCTCTGCGCGACGAGGCCGTCGAGGGCATCGCCTTCGCTGCCGGCCAGAACGTCGCCGACCACGCCTGGTTCGAGTCCCTCGAAACCCTGCGCCAGAAGTGGCTGGCCCAGGTGACGCCCAACCTGATTCAGAATTGCCGCGACCGGGCCTATAAGCGCTTCCTCATCGGCCCGATTCGCGCCAAGAGCGTCGAGCAACAGGAGGAGATCCTCCGCCGCGACGAGCCGATCGCCGCCGTGTGGCAGGTCCAGGGTGGTGCCCTCGCCGGCCAGGCGACCGAGGGCCGCCCGTGTGCGCTGCTCTCTTACGCCTTCGAAAAGGGGGCGAACCGCGAGGCCACACTGACGGCCGTCTTCCCCCTCAGCTTCCCCGTCGAGAGGATGAAGAAGCTCATCCTCAGCCTGCGGCCCGACCACTCGTGGAACGCCCTCGACTGCACCCTGGAGGCCGAGGGGCAGCAGTGGGAGAGCGCCGAGCCCTACAACGCCGGCAGCGACCAGTGGCAGGAGCTCGTCTGGCAGTTCCCCAGCGACGACGACACCTCGATGAAGGTCAAGAGCTGGATCGTGCTGAGGCCCTCGGGGGCGAGCGGCTTCGCCGAGCCGGGCAGGATGCGCCTCACGCTCACCCTGCGCGGCCGCACCCGCGCCGAGGCCTGGGGCACGAAGCTGTGGAACAACTTTTGCTGGGCCTTCAAGCACATGCCCTTCTGGCGCTACGTGGCCGTCAGCTCGTTCCTGTGCCTGATGAACATCGTGGGGCAACTCCTTGGCAGCTCGCTTGCCGCGTACGCCTTCGCGCGGCTCAAGTGGCCGGGGCGCGAGTTCTGCTTCATGCTCCTCCTCGGCACCCTGATGCTGCCGGGGGCGGTCACCATGGTGCCCTCGTTCCTGATCTTCAAGAACCTCGGTTGGTACAACACCCTGCTGGTGCTGTGGGTGCCCAGCTTCTGCGGCTCGGCCTTCAACATCTTCTTGCTGAGGCAGTTCATGCGCGGCATCCCGAAGGATTTGGAGGACGCGGCGAAGATTGACGGCTGCTCCTACCTGGGCGTCTACCGCCATGTGATCCTGCCCAGCATTGGCCCCGCCTTGGCAGCCATCGCCATCTTCACCTTCATGGGCTCGTGGAACAACTTCATGGGTCCCCTCATCTTCCTCAACGACCAGTCGAAGTACCCGCTGGCGTTGGGCATCTTCGGGCTTCAGACCCAGGCCGGCGGCAACTTCGGCCTCATCATGGCGGCCAGCGCCCTGATGGCTCTGCCCGTCGTCATCATGTTCTTCTTCTGCCAGCGCTATTTCATCCAGGGCATCACCCTCACGGGAATGAAGAACTAATGCGTGAAGCGTGAAAGAGGAGCTGCCGATGCTTCGCGTCACCACACTCTCATGCTTCTTGGTGGCTGCCGCGAGTGCGGCGGAACTGCACAGCCCCACGATCGCGCTGCCGCTGATGGCGAAGGCGCCGACGATTGACGGCGCCATCGGCGAGGAGGAGTGGGCGGGGGCGACGCGGCAGATTGGCTTCTCGTCGCACGGCAAACGCCACCTCACCAGCCGCGAGGGCGTCTTCTGGCTCGGCTCCGACGGCAAGGAACTCTTCATCGCAGTCAAGACCGAGCTGCCCCCGGAGGGCGGACTGCTGACCCGCGTCCAGCCCAAAGAGAACGTGGACGTTCAGGCATATCGGGACGACTCGCTCGAGCTATGGCTCGACCCGTTCCGCAAACCTCCCGCGGGTTCGCAACCCGCGGGAGGTTACGAGAAGCGCATCTGTTACCAGATCATCGTCAACGCCCTCGGCGCCATCTACGACATCGCCCACGACAAGAACAAGGGCATGACCTCCACCGCCTGGCGGGTCAACTGGCGCCTTGCGAACAAAGCCGCCGACGGCTGGTGGAGCGTCGAAATCGCCATTCCCCTCGCCGCCCTCGACTTCAAGGGCGACCTCGCGGGCGGCGAATGGGGCATCCGCATCGGCCGCAACTGGCAGCAGCCCTGGGAGCAGAGCGAGTGGTCGCCCACCCCCATCGCCTACGACGACCCCGAGACAATGGGCGTCGTGCGTTGGGACCCCGCCGCGCCCCTCGTCCAGATGCTTGAGCTTGCCGACGCGAAGGCCAACAAGGCCGTCCTCGCCACGCGCCTGACCAACCCCACCGACAAGCCGACGGCCATCAAGATCGCTCTCTCGAACAAGCACGTGGATAGCCCTGCGACTGAGAAGTCCGAAGACGTTGCCCTCGCCCCAGGCGAATCGAAGACCGTCCGCCTCGACGGCTCGACCTATCCGAAGGGCGACAATCTCTCCGCTATCGCCGTCACCAGCGCCGATGGCAAGACCACCTTCTTCTCCCGCGACTTCGTCTGGACGCTTGAGAAGCCCGAGACCCGTTGGCGGGTCGCCCTCCACGAGCGCGAGGCGATTGAGCTCGCCTTCGGCTACTACCCCTACCACGACAAGCTCAAGGCCCGGCTCGACGTGAGCAGCCTCCCAGCCGCCAAGGAGGTCACAGGCGCGGCACTCATCATCCGCGGCAAGGGCACAGGCGACATCCTCGCCCGTATTCCCATGCCGCCCCTCAAGGACGGCCGCTCCGAGGTCGTGGCCGGCCTGCCGAGGATTGCCGAAGGCACCTATGAGGTCTTCGCCGAGCTTGCCGGCGGCAAGGGCGTCCCCAAGCAATCGCCCGTCAAGGAGTTCCTCCGCAAGGTCTTTCCGTGGGAGCACAACAAGCTCGGCATCTCCGACAAGCCCATGCCCCCGTTCACGCCGCTCGAGGTCAAGGGCAACGTCGTGCGCGCCGTGCTCCGCGAGCACATGATGAACGGCTACGGCCTTTGGGAACAGGTTGAGAGCCTGGGAACACCGCTGCTTGCCGCGCCCATGGTCTTCAGCGTCGCGGCACAGGGTGGTGGCGGGGCCGGCGAGCCGAAACTCCGCAAGGCTAGCGACGTCTCCGTGCTGGCCGAGGCCAAGTGGTCGCAGAATCCAATCGCCGCACAGGTCTCCTCTGAGTTTGATGTGGACGGGATGATGAAGGTCACGCTCGACGCAAAGCCCGGTAACGCTACGCCCATCGAGGCGTTCGACCTCGTCATCCCCCTCCGCGAGGAGATTGCCAAGCTCATGCACGTCTGCGGCGATGGGCTGCGGTTCAACTATGCGGGCGAGGTGCCGAAGGGGGAGGGGGTGGTGTGGGACAGCCGCAAGGCGTCGCGGCTGGAGATCGCGGGCACGTTCATCCCCTACATCTGGCTCGGCGACGAGGAACGCGGCATCGCCTGGTTCGCCGACAGCGATGAGGGCTGGGTGCTCGACGACAAGAAGCCCGCCCTCGAACTCATCCGCCGCAAAGGCGTGGTCGAACTGCGCGTCCACTTCATCAACAAGCCCGGCCCGCTCCCCGGCCCCCGCAAGATCGTCTTCGGCCTCCAGGCGACCCCCACCAAGCCGATGATGCAGAACCCCTCGTGGCGCCGCATCAATTCTCTTGTGGGCAAGGCGCCCGACTTCCTTCGCTACCACACGCTCGGCGCGACCTTCTACTGGGGCGGGATTGACTTCGATGTCTTCCCCCGCGATAAGGACACCTCGATCTACGACAAGTTCGCCGAAATCCGCCGCACGGGCAAGGAAGACCGCCCCTTCTTCGAGAACTGGCTCCGCAAGTACGGCCCCGACGGCCAGCGCGACAAGATGTGGGACGCCCATATCTGGTCCGGCGTCAGCTCCTTCAAAGGCCAGCCCGACCTTATGATACCTTACACCAACGCCCGCGGCTGCGGGAAGTGCGACGACTTCACGGTATTTCAGGACGAATGGCTCGTCAGCGACTACACCTCCCGCGCCGCCACGTCCGTGGC
This sequence comes from Planctomycetota bacterium, assembly GCA_035384565.1. NCBI lineage: Bacteria > Pseudomonadati > Planctomycetota > Planctomycetota bacterium. Next base: position 128,204 of record DAOOIT010000006.1, read on the forward strand.
CTACGACATTGACCCCGTTCCGAGCTTTCAGGACTTCGCGCTCTACTACTTCGAGAAGATGCTCGACAGCGGCGCCTTCGACGGCCTCTACTTCGACAATACCTTCCTCAAGGCCAACAAGAACATCGTCGGCGGCGGGGCCTACGTCCGCGACGACGGCACCCTTCAGCCCGCCTGCGGCCTGTGGACGATGCGCGACTACCTCAAGCGTTGCGCCATCCTCTGCTGGCAGAAGGGCCGCCCCTTCGTCAACATCTCCCACATGACGAACACCCAGATCGTCCCCATCAACACCTGGGCGGGGATCAACCTGGACTGGGAATGGAAGTACGGCGATACCGACGCCCACGACCGCTTCGCCGAGGACTACGTCCGCGCCACCTCGATTGGCCTCCAGACCGGCAGCCGCCCGACCGTGCTCCTTGGCCTCCACGAAACCAAGAAGGAGCTTCAGCCCTGGGTCGCCCGCACCTGTCTTGCGTGGTGCCTCGTTCACGAAATCTGCCCTGCCTGGACGTACGGCGAGCCATTCCAGACCGTCTTCAAGAAGCTCTACGACTTCGGCTACGGCACGGACGCCTGCCGCGTCATCCGTTATTGGGAGAAGCAGCCCATTCGCATCGAGGGCATCGAGGCCAAGGCCCTCGTTGTCGCCAAGAAAGGCGCCGTCGCCGTCTTCATCACCAACATAGGCCAGGACGGAGTCTGCCGGCTCATCCTTGACAAGTCGTTGGGGCTCGCGCCCGATGCGGGGGCTGTTGAGGCCGAGAGGGGCGGGGCCATTGAGCGCACTGGCGACAGCGCCTATTCGTTCCCACTGAAGCGCCATGACTTCACGCTGCTTCTCATCGGCCAGTGATGCGTGGAACTTGAAGATGAACTTCCTGATTCTCGCCATGATCCTGGCCGGTGCAGCCGCAGGCAGCGAGTACCGCCTCCCTTCTTCGGCTGCGCTGGACCTCTTCTCCGACGACATCGTGTTCTACAAGAGCTTTGACGATGAGGCGCCGGGAGCGGACATGGCTGTGGGGGAGGCGAAGCCGTTGAAGGTGAACGGCAGGCTGCGGTTGAGGCCAGGGCTGTGGGGGCAGGCGTTGCTCTTCGGCGATGGGGAGGGGGCCGAGCTTGAGTACGCGATGCCGGGCAACATGCCCGTGCCGAGGCCAGGCTCCCTGTCGTTCTGGATATGCCCGCTCGAATGGAAGCGCGCGGCGGACGAGCCGTCCATCTACTTCTTCCACGCCTTCGGGGCGGGGGCGATGTGTCTCCAGCGGCAGGGCGATCTCGAGGGCGGTAGGAAGCGGGGCAATTGCTTCATCTTCACCTGCCACGGGCTGCCGGGCATTCCCAACATCACGGCCTCCACGATGAGCGATGCGACGCGAGGCTGGCGGAACGGCGAATGGCATCTCGTGGTCATCGCGTGGCGTCCGTCGCTCCTCGAAGCCTACCTCGACGGCGAGGCGCTGCCGAGCATCACGCTCAGGCGGCCCATCAAGGCCGAGGAATTCGCCAAGGGGGTGTTTCGCATCGGCATGGTGAAGGGCGAGCCGACCCTGCTCGACGACTTCGCGGTCTATCGCCGGCCGCTGTCGGGCGACGAGGTGCGCGAGCTGTGGAGCCGGAGGAAGTGACAGAGGCGGCAGTGAAGTAGGATGGTTGGAGGGTTGGAGGGGTGGATGTCTGCCATCCCTCCATCCATCCACTCATCCCTCATCCATCCATTCAGTCTTCGCCCGGTCTTCAAAGGAGGCCAACCATGCAGAGTCGTCGTTCGTTCCTCGGCAGCGTGGCCGGCATTGGCGCAGCGGGCGCCCTGGCCCCGCAGTTGCTGGCCGCCGAGGCGAAGGAGAGGTGGCCGATGCGGCTCTCGACCTCGTCGAACCACTTCCGCCAGTTGCCGCTGGAGGAGGCGTGCGAGCGGATCGGCACGCTGGGCTTCGAGGCGATTGACATCTGGTCGGCCTACCAGGGTTGCCCTCACCTCGACCACGCAAAGGACAAGCTGGGCGCCGACGGGCTGAAGGAGCTCCTGGCGAAGCACAACCTGAAGCTGTTCGCGTTCTCGACCTATGTCGGCGGCTACGCGCGGTATGCGGAACTGCTCGGCGCCGCCGGCGGCGGGGTGGCCGTGCAGGGCAGCGCCGGCGCGGCCAAGCCCGAGGAACTCACCGACCGGATGAAGAGGTTCCTCGAGAGCTGCAAGCCGCTGGTCGAGCTGTGCGAGAAGCACAACTCGTACCTGGCCATCGAGAACCACGGCGGCTCGCTGCTGTGCACCATTGATTCGTTCAAGGCGTTCGTGGACCTGAACCAATCGCCACGGCTGGGCATCGCGCTCGCCCCGTACCACGTCCAGGCGGGCAAGATGTCGGTGGAGGACGCCATTCGCGCCTGCGGGAAGCAGTTGCTGTTCTTCTATGCCTGGCAGCACGCGCCGGGCGTGAACGAGTTGCCCGGCTACGGCCCGACGGATTTCGTGCCGTGGCTGAAGGCCCTGGCCGACATCGGTTACGCCGGCTGTGTCAATGTCTTCACTCACCATCACCTGGAGGCCGATGCCATGTCGGCCGCCCTCGCCAAGGCGCGCGATTACGTGAAGGACTGCTACGCCAAGTGCGCAGCGGTTTGAGCGAGCAGACCAGGGCGCGGCGCACGCGGAGTCGAGCGAAATCTCCCCGAAGAAACGGCCAGGCCGGCTGTTTGACGCGTCCCGCGCAGGGTGGTAGAATCGGCTCGAGCGCGGAAGGCAGGCCCGGACATTGAGGATGCCGAGGGATCAGATGAGTCGAGCACTGACCCGCCGCCATGTGCTTCGGAGCGCTGCGCAGGGGATGGGCGGCCTGCTCATCCTGCCGCATGCCCGCACGGCCTTCACCTATGCGGTCAACGACCGGCTCCGTTTCGCCGTGGTGGGCATGGCCGGCTACGGCGCCTACCATGGCTTCGCCGAGTTGCTCCACACCTATGGCAGCGTCAGCTACGCGGTCTCGTGCGACGTTGACCTACGGAAAGTCCAGAAGGTCTACGAGGCGTGGGAGAAGAAGGCGGCGGAATGGGCGAAGTCGGACAAGCCCGAGCAACGGCAAGCTGCGGCGGAGTACTACGCCCCTCTGGCCGCCAGGAAGCCGCCGCTTTACGCGGACTTCCGGCGCATGTTCGACGAGGCGGCGGGCCAGTTCGATGCCGCCGTCGTCGCCACCCCTGACCATACGCACGCGATCATCGCCGCCGCCGCGCTGCGGGCGGGGAAGCCGGTGTTGGCCGAGAAGCCGCTGACGATCAGCGCCTTCGAGGCTCGGGCGCTGGCCCAACTCGCCAGAGAGCGCAAGCTGCCCACGCAGATGAACAACGGCGGCACGGCCAGCCCGGGCTTCCGCCGCGGCGTCGAGATCCTCCGCGAGGGGGTTCTGGGCGACGTGCGGGATGTCCACATCTTCTTCAGCCGCGGCGGGCGGAACCTCCAGCAGCCCCCGCAGGGGAGCCAGGAGGTGCCCAAGGAACTCAACTGGGACCTCTGGCTGGCGCAGGTGAGGTGGCGCGAGTACCACCCCGAATGGATCAACCGCATCGCCTGGCGCGACACGAGCATCGGCGAGCTGGGCAACTTCGGGCCGCACGCGGCCAACATGGCCTTCATGGCGCTGAACGTGAAGGACCTCTGGCAGCCGGGCGCGGGCGGAGCGCGCATCCGCGTCGTCGCCGAGTGCTCCGAGGCCAACCAGCTCTCCTACCCGCGTTGGGAGCGCATCCGCTGGGAGGTGCCGGCCCGCGGCGAGCTGCCGCCTGTCGCCTTCACCTGGCACCACGGCCATCCGCCCGACTACGCGCCCGGCACCCGCAAGATGCTGGAGGGCCTCCTGCGCGACCACGGAGCCGCCGACGAGGAACTGAAGGACCTCCTGCCCTACGCCGGCTGCCTGATCCTGGGCAGCAAGGGGCTCCTGGCCACCACCAGCCACAACACCGAGGTCCGCCTGCTGCCGAAGGCGAGGTTCGAGGGCATCGAGCAGAGGCGGCCCCGCACTCTCCCGGTGCCCCCCAACCACTACCGCGAATGGGTCGAGGCCTGCCGGGGCGGCTCGATGCCGCTCTCAAACTTCGAGTACGCGGCGCCCTTCGCCGAGTTCCTCACAGTCGGCAGCCTCGCCACGCGCTTTCCGGGCGAGGCCCTCGAATTCGACCCGGCCACCGGCCAGATCACCAATCACCCCAAGGCGGCTGAGTTCCTCCGCTACGAGTATCGCAAGGGCTACACCATCTGAGGCAGGATTGACATGCGAAAGCGCCTGAGCCGCCGCGACTTCATGGCCGTCGGCAGCGGTCTGCTCGTCCTCGCGTCCGTTCGCAGCGCCCGCACATATGCAGCGAACGAACGGCTGCGCCTCGCCGTGTTCGGCAACATGTATAACGCGGCGCACTTCCTCCCCGCGTCGCACATCTACAACGCCGAGATCGCCGCTCTGTGCAACCCCGACCAGAGGAAGATTCCCACCATCCTCAAGTCCTGGGAGGAGCTGGCGGCGAAGCTGGCCAAGAGCCAGAACGCGGCTGAGCGGCAGGCCGCGGAGCGGTACGGCCTGATGGCCAAGGGGGAAGGGGTTGCCATTCTGGCCGACATCCGCCAACTCTTCGGCAAGGGGGGCAACCCGGTGGACGCCCTGGTCGTCTCCGACTACGACCACTTCCACGGCGTGGCCTGTGGCGCAGCCCTGCGGGCAGGCAAGCCCGTGTGCAGCGAGCGGCCGCTGGGGCTGACGATCGGCGATGCGCGCGCCCTGCGCGCCCTCGCGGCGGAGACCAAGCTGCCCACCACCTATCGAAGCCCAGGAACAGGCACAGGCGCCTTCCGCCGCGCGATGGAACTGGTCCAGGAGGGCGCGATCGGCCAGGTCCAGGAGGTCCACGTGTGGTTCAAGCGCGGGGGGCCCGACCGCGATGCGCTGCCGCAGGGCGCGCAGCCGGTCCCCGAAGGGCTGAACTGGGACCTGTGGCTGGGGCCGCTGCCCTGGCGCGAGTACCACGCGGACTGGATGGCCTATGCGCACTGGCGGGAAACGTCCAATGGCGGCCTGGGCAGCTTCGGCCCGCACACGTCAATCTTCCCCTTCCTGACGCTCGGCCTGCGCGAGCTGTGGGACGCCGAGGGGGGGCGCATCCGAGTGCTGGCGGAATGCTCGCGGCTGAACCGCGTCTCGTTCCCGCGCTGGGAGCGTGTGCGCTGGGAGGTCCCCGCTCGCAAGACGATGCCTCCGGTGACGCTCATGTGGCACCACGGGCCAGACTACGCGCCCGGCACCCGCGAACGGATACACGAGGTGATGCGCAAGTACGGCGTCACGAGGCCCGAGGAGGCCGACGCCCTGATGAAGACCGCGGGCTCCATCCTCGTCGGCACGGACGGCGCCCTGGTCGCGGACGACCACAGTGCGAACGTGGTCGCCCTGCCCAAGGAGAAGTTCGAGAAGGCCGAGACGAAGCGCCCGCAGCGCATCCTCTCGTCGCACGGGATCTATGGCGACTGGATGGAAGCTTGCCGCGGCGGCAAACCGCACATTCTGGCGACTTTCGACAATGGCGGCCCCCTCAGCGAGCTTCTGATGCTCGGCAATATCGCCACGCAGTTCCCTGGCGAGACGCTGTCCTATGACCCCGTAGCCGGGCAGCTCGCAGGCCCCGCCGAGGCCAGTCAGAAGCTGGGCTTCAGGTACCGCGACGGCTGGCAGATCTGACTCTCGCCGCCCGGGAGCGCCGGCGCGGTCGCGTCCGCCCGAACACGTCGCCGAAGCAGGTCACCGCGCCCATCCGGCACGACAGGACGGAGCGCCGCCCCTGATGCGCAGAGGGCGTGGGTGGGCGCCGCGGCTCGGCTCAGTGCTTCCCGTATTCGAGCGCGACCCCCTTGCGCTGTGCGAGGATGTAGGCCTCGAGGTCGCGCATCTCGGGGCTGTCGGGGGCCAAGCCCTTGCCACGCACGGGATGCTGGATGCACCAGTTGATCATATCGCGTAGCAGCGCCACGCGGCCCATCTGGGGCTGGAACTTGGGATACGTCTCGGGGTGCGTATTCGCGGCATCGGGGTGGCACATGTCGCACGACACCCCCACGGTGCCGCCTAAGAGGTCGGCGCTGTGGAAGATGCGCGAGCCGTTGACGACCCGCTTCTCGAGCTCGCGATTCCAGAGGAGCAGGTCGCGTTCCGTGTAGTTGCCGTACGGATGGCCCTTGCCCTGCTCGCCCTTGAGAAGGTGCGAATTGTCGGCAGGGGGCAGGATCTTGTGGCGCTCCTTCTCCTCCTCGACCCAGCGGTTGGCCCGGTCGGGGTTCCGTTGCTTCCATTGGGCCATGTGGTCAGCCACGATGGCTTGAGGGGCGCTGG
>DAOOIT010000007.1 GCA_035384565.1 Planctomycetota bacterium
GAGATGTCGCTTCCAGGTGACGCTGCCACCCTGTGCCGCGCATGCCACGGCCAGCACCGCTGCCGTGGCCAAGCCTGCTATTCGCGCCGGGCGAGATGTCATCGTGGAGCGCCTCGCGATCAGTCCAATACGGATCCCGCGGCCCCTGGAAAATGGGCAACTCCGACTCACCGGTCGCCCGCGTGGCGGGAACGGGGCCACTATCGCGCCACGTCACGGGCGTACCGGCACTCCTCCCACCCCTGACGCCGCGCTCACTCTTCGAAGATGTCTTCTACCGTCTCAGCCGTGATCAGCATGATGAGGGATCGGCGGCCCTCGATGTGATCGCGCCCGCGCATGAGGTGCCGCAGGACGGGAATCCCTTCGATGAACGGCACGGTGGCGTTGCCGGTGTACTCCTGGACATTGGTGAAGCCGCCCATGATGATGGTCCCGCCATTGGGCACCGTGACGGTGGTGCCGATGGACCTCAGGGTCGTGGTCGGCAGTTGGATCGTGAAGTCCACAAACGTGAAGAGGTCCTGGGCAACCTCGATCACTTCGCGGGCGAATGTCATCGTGGTGAAGCCGACGAACGTGCGCATCTGGGGCTGGCACACCAGGGTGATGTAGCGGCGATCGGCGCTGACGAACGGCTGGATGTCGAAGATCGTGCCCTCGGGGATGTTGCCGATTTCCGGAATGTAGTCGGAGCTCACACGGCGGATGTAGTTGCGGTTGCGCAGGACCTGGATGTTGGCCCGCTGGGTGTTGTAGCAGGTGAGCCGCGGGGCCTCCAGCACCGTGCCCTTGCCCTCGTTGGCGACCGCGCGCAGTAGGAGCACCAGCGTGTCCTCGTCCACCAGCGAGTACCGCAGGGCCAGGCCGCCGACGGCCGCATAGTTGTCGAACTCGGCCAGGGCCGGCACCTCTGTGGCAGGACTCAGGCCGCCCACGAACAGGTCACCTGTCCCATCCCGCTGGAGCTGCGTGGTGCCGCTGTCGTACGTGAACGAGATGTTCAGCGAATCGAGGAACTTGCGCTCGATGGTGATGAACCGGCCGAGCATGTGCACCTGGAGGCTGCGCGCCTTGCGGAAGTCGTTGAGGAGATCCTCGATCTGCTTCTGGACCTCCGGGGTGTGGACGACCACGATCCGACCGTTCCGGTACTGGATGGTGTACTGCGGCCTGCCCTGGAGGGTGTCCCCGCGCTCCCAGGTCTCCGGGGCAACGCTGGCCTTGATGAACCGGACCCAGCCGTTGCCGATGAGCTCGGGGTCGGGCCGCACGGCCTCCACGACCTGCTCGACGCGGGGCCCGGGCTCCACGGGGCCCGGCGACCGGACAGGCTCGGAGGTCGTGGGGGCGGTGAGCAGCGTGGCGATGTCATACATCTTCGTGGTGGGCTCGTCAAGGGTGCCGACGCGCCCGGTGAGAAAGACGGCTCCGTCGCGCAGGCAGTACTGGAGTTTGCCGAAACGGGCCACCCAGCGGATCATGCTCTCAAGGGGCATCTGGGCGCGCGGGATGGTCACCGCCGTGTTCGGCAACAGGGCGCCGGGGTCAACGACGATATTCACGCCGCCCACCGCGCCGAGCTGCTCGATGGCCTGGGCCAGCGGCGTCTCTCGGAATTCCAGGGTCACGGGGTTGGCCAGCTTCGAGCGCAACTCGAGTTCCCAGCGCTCCTTCGGGCCGGTCACGAAGCGCGACTTGGCGCGCGTCGGGTCGGCGGCGACCACGACGTTGGGCTTGAGGGGGGTCATCTCGCGGTCAATGTCGGCCATGAGATCGCTCTCGTTGTCGCGACGCTCGCGGCTCTTGCTGCGCGGCCCGATCGCAGCGGCTTTGGCCGCGAGAATCCTCTCGCGCAACTGCTGGATATCGCGATCGCCAGGGGCGCTTCGCAGCGCCTCATCGGTCAGGGTGAGGGCCTTATCATAGTCTCTGGCCTCGAGATGCCTTGTGGCTTGCTCGCGCAAGGCGCGCAGGCCCTCGGCCTCGTCGCGCGCCCGCCGCGTCCGCTCGGCGGCTACGCGCGCCTTCGCCTTGTCGAGTTCCGACTGGCGTTTGGCCGCAGCGGTGTTCGAACCTGCGCTGCGGGCGTCCGTGACAAGGGCCTCGGCTCGCGCCCTGAGTTCAGCGGCGCTTGCCGCATCGTCCACCTGGGCCACCGCGCTGAGCGCCCGTTCGGCAAGCTGGACAGCCTGGGCATACTCCTCGGCTTTCAGGGCCTTCTCAGCCTCGAAGAGGTCCAACTGTATCTGCTGGCGAAGGACCTGAGCCTTGAAGCCGTGGCGCTCGCGGGTTTGGGCGAGCACGTCTTCGCTGCTGGGCGTGCCCAGGGCGGCCTCGGCCTGGGAGAGCAGCTTGCGCGATGCGGCATCGTCGGGGTTCAGCCGCACGGCCTCGCGAAGGGCGTCCCGTGCCTCGGCAAACGCCCTGGCGGCCACGAGTTTGCGTCCGCGCACGGCCAGCACCTCGGCTTCGTGCAAGCGCTGTTGGCGGGCGACTTCGGCCTCGCGCGCGGCATCGCCCTGTTCGACGTTGGGCGCGGCGCCGCCCTCTTCGGCCGTCACGGGCACCGGCAACAACCCTGCTGCGGCGCACAGCGCGGCGGTCAGAAGGAGGAAGGAGACTGTGCCACGCCGCATGGGCCCAAAGGGCGCCGCGGGACGAGGGGTACGGAGCTCAGGCGATCTCACAAAGCGCCTCCTTTGCTTACGAGCAGCACGCGCTTCCCCGCCGGGGGTCGCTGACTGTGCAGGTTTATTCCTCAAAAACATCCGGCACGATCTCGGCGGTGACCAGGATGATGAGGCTCTGCCGGCTGTCGAACTGCGTCCACTCACGGAAGATGTATCGCAGGAGCGGCATCTTGTTGATGATGGGCACGTTCGCTTCGCCGGCGCGCTCGCGGACCGTCGAGAGCCCGCCCACAAGCATCGTGCCGCCGTCCGGAACGCTGATGGTGGTGGCCACGCTGCGGAGCTCGGTGTCTGGCAGGTTCACGTTGCGCTGCACGACGGGCCCGATGGCATAGCCGAAGCCTGTGGATTGGAGGCTGCTGCGGTTGCGCAGCGTGCGCATCTGCGGCTGGAGCACGAGTGTGATGTAGCGACGGTCAGTGCTCACGAAGGGCTGGACGTCGAAGATGATGCCATCGGGCACGTTCCCGATCTCGGGCTCGCCGTCGGATGAGACGGAGCGCACATAGTTGTAGTTGGTAATGGCTTGGAAGTTGGCGCGCTGGGTGTTGAAGCACGTGAGGCGGGGGGCCGCCAGGATCGTGCCTTTGCGCCGCTTGACAACGGCCTGAAGGATCGCGTTGACGGTGTTGCTGCCGGTGTGCGCCCAGCGGATCTGGAGGGGCCCCGAGGCGCTCAGTTCGCCTTCGCCGCCGACGCTCACCTGGGAGTCGTTGTACAGGTAGCCAATGGTCGAGCGGCGTGGCGGGTTGACGCCTGCCTGCCACGGATCGCCAGGCTCGCTCACGAATCCATATGTGTTGTTGACCTCCGCAGGGGTCAATGCGCCTGGCGCCAGGCTGAGGTCGTTGGATGCCAGGTCGAAGTTCGGTCCTGTGAAGTCGAGGTCCATCCGCTCCAGGAAGTCGGTCTGCACCACCAGGAAGCGGGCGAAGATGTGGACCTGAAGGTTCCGGGCGCGGCGGAAGTCGTCAAGGAGGTTGCCAATCTGCTCCTGCACCTCGGGGGTGTGGACGACGACGATGCGGCCGTTGCGGTAGCTGATGGTATAAGGCTGCTGGGCCTGGAGAACCGCGCCCTCCTTGGCCGGCTCATCCCAGGTCTCTGGCGCCACGGTGCTTCGGATGAATTGGACCCACGCCTCGCCCAACGCGTCCTCGGGCACGGGGCGGCCTTCCTCGGCGCGAGGGGCCTGCCCAGAGGCTTTTCCGAGGAGTTCCTTCGTGACCCAGGCCTGCTCGTCGGTCTGGGAGGGTCCGTTGAACGTCGTGCGGATGGAGCGGTTGGGAATGAGCAGGCTGCTGACATCATAGTCCTGGGTCACCGGCTGGTCGAGCACGCCGCCGCGGGTGGTGACCAGGATGGCGTGGTCGCGGAGGGTGTAGGTGGCCTTGCCAAAGCGGCACAGCCAGCGCAGGGCATGCTCGAGGCTGATGGTCATCGTGGGGAGGGTGAGGCGCTTGGTGTCCTGTGCCACCGAGGGGTCAACCACCATGGGGCAGTCGGCCGCCTGCGAGAGGTAGCGGCACGCCTCGGCTATCGTGGTGTTGCGGAAGTCCACGTCAACGGGCTGGCGCAGCTTGGTTCGGAGCTGCTCTTCCCATGGCTCGCGTGCCTTCTCGCCAGGACGCGCCGCATAGTCCTTCGCCTGGCTCTTGCCGGGGAGCACGATGCGGGCTCGGTCGTCCTTGCTGGGGACCGTCATCTCCTCGTTCATCTGGTCCACGAGAATCTTGCGGCTGGCGTCCTTGCGCTCGGCGGCGAGAGCTTCAGGGTTGCGGCGCCCGTCCAACACCCGCTGGGCTTCCTGACGAAGGTAGATGCCCCGGCGATTGCCCGGCTCGAGCCGGAGCATGTCCTCGGCCACAGCGAGAGCCGCGTTGGCGTCGCCCTTGTCAAGATGCTGCCAGCCCTGGCGGTTGAGGGCGAGCAGGGAGGCGTCCCTGTCGTGCGCGGCGCGCTCTCTGTGCGCGGCCAGCGCTCCCTGGAGTTCGGCGGTCTGGGCCTTGTCACCGGCGACGCGTGCGCTGGCCAGGATGGCTTCTGCCTGCGCGCGGAGCTTGGCCGCACGGTCAACCTCGCTGACGTAGGCGACGCTATCGAGCACCCGCTCGGCATGCTCGCGGGCGCGGGCGTGGTCGCCGGCCTTCAGTGCCTTCTCGGCCTCGAAGAGGCTGGCGCCCAACTGCACCTGGAGCATGGCGCTCTTGGTCTGTTGGTCGGTCTTCATGCGCTCGAGCAGTTGCTCGGAGGAGGCGACGGGACTGCCGGCCTCGGCCTGCGCCGTCAGACGCGCGCACTCCTCGTCGCCGGGCCGCAGCTTCGCGGCGCGAGCGAGCACCTGCTTGGCCTGGCCGTAGGCATGCTGGGCGAGGAGCCCTTTGCCCTCCTCGAGGAGGCGCTGGAACTCGCGCTGCTGCTCCTCCTCCTGAAGCTTGCGCTTCTCGCGCAGGCTTTCGAGGACGCTAGCCGGGTCGCCCGCCCCTTCGCCGCGCGCGCGCGGGGCCACCGCGGCCAAGGCTGCCACGATGAGCAGGACAACCAGGGCGCTGGTTCCGCACACCCTGGCCAGCGCCGCGGTGCTGGGCATTGAGGAGAGAGGTTTCGGCGTCGTCACGCCCGAGCTCCTTTCGTTGTTCAACCCGCGTTCGCGCGAGGCTCACCCCGCAACGACCGCCTCGGCACGGCTCTGGTCGAGGCGGCTGGTATTCTATCCGGTAGATGGCGGAACGTCAATCATGTCTTGCGCTTAGCCGAAGCGGCCCGGCGGCGCACCCAAGGCGCTCCTCTATTTGCCCTGCCCAGGGGCGGCAGGGACCACCGCCTTAGTGTCCAGCCACAGGTAGTGGAGGCGGTTCTTCTTGGTGTCGCAGATGATCACGCGACGGTCATAGGTCTCGCGGTAGGCCATGATTTCCTTGAACTGGGGACGCCCGAATGCGTCTTTCCCGGGAACCCGAATCGTGTAGTCAACGAGGCGCAGGACCCCCTGCTCGATGTCCACCAGCCTGTAGCGCGTGACATAGCGCGAGGCGGGGCTGTCGTCGCGTTCGCGCGGGGGTGGCGGAGCGTCCTCAGCCGCAGGCGCGTCCTCAGTCTCCGAGGACTGGGCCGTGGTGCGAAGCTCCTTGGGCACATCGCCTATCCAGCCGCCGATGGGGATACGCTCGAATAGCTTCCCGCCCAACGGCTTGTCCTTGGGACCGATCAACACAATGATGTTGGCCCGCAGCGCATCGCCACCGGTGTACGCGAAGCTGAAGCGCTCCTTGGTCCTATAAGTCTTGGCCTCGCCATCCACCGATCGGGTCTGATCGCCCTCCTCCTTGGAGACGAGGACGCTGCGGACCCGATAGGTGTAGGTCGTTTCGGCCTCCACATCGTGGTCAGAGAAGGCCAGGACGCCCGGCTCCTGCGGAGGCCCGCCCTTTGTCGGAGGGGCCACCTCCTTCTTCGGCGGGGCGGCCTTCGCTCCGGGGAAGCCAGTGGGCGCGGCCTTCGGGGCTGGCGCAGGCGCCGCAGGGATGCCGGGTTCTGCCGCCTTGGCCACGCGGCCCTCTACTCTGCCGACGCTGATCTCTTTCGCGTCTTGTTCACCTTTTCTTAGGATCTCATAGTAGGTCGGCTCGATGAATGTCACCACGCTCTTGCCGTCTTTGGACTTGATGGAGCCCTCGGGCGCTGTGAAGCGGATCTGGACAGTGCTGAGCGGCTCCTCTTTCACGTCGAGGATCGTCGCGCGCGCGAGTTCAGTAGTCTGGGTCTCGCCCAGCCTCGACATCATGACGGCCACGCACACTCGGTCCTGATTCTCGAGGGTGAACATCACCCTGACCCAGTAGCCGGGCTTCTTGCCTTGGAAGACGAGCGTGTCGCCCTGAGGGCTGCCGGCGGCGCCACGTTCGACCTCGACCTCCACCTCACAAGGCTCCGTGAGAGTCTCGGGTGGCGCGAGGATCCCGAGGTCCTTGCGGTCATCCTCTGCCAGAGGCGTGATGAGGGCGGTGCCGAGAACCCGCCCGCGCACGGAGCGGCGTTCGACAGGCTTCTTCTCCTCCTCGAGCTCCACGCGGCGCAGCCACCGAGTGGCGGGCGGATAGAACCAGTTGTACCTGGCATCCTCGATGTGCGGGATGACCACGAAGGGGCCCGCCGTCCGGCGGAACCAGTCCTCCGTGGCGGTTCCGGGCTTCGCCCCCCCCGCCCCCCCGGGGCCCACCGGCGGGGGCTGCACGAGCTCCGCGCGGAAAAGCGACGAGTAGACCTGATAGGACACCCAAACCACCACGACCGCCAGCACGATCTTCTCGACGTGGCGGAAGAGGAAGCTCTTGATTCCTGCCATATCCATCCGAGGCCCCTCATTCAGGGGATGCCGGCCGCCGCACTTCGGGGGAAGCGCGCGGCGGCAGGGCTTCAGCTACCGGGTCACCGCGGCCCGCTTGACGCCTTCGCGGCTCTCCTGCGGCTTGACCACGACGATGCCCAGCTTCGCTTGCGCGCCTGCATCGAAGTGGATGGTGAACATCTGGTTCGCGTCGAACTGGTCCAGCGGCCGGAACGTCACCACCACCGCGTCGGGGGCATCCAGGACGCCCAGGCGCGTCTTCTCGTCGCCTTTGCCGGCCGCGACAACCTTGCGCACGCGCCGCCAGAGCTCCTGCTCGGCTTCGAGGCGGGCCAGTTCGAAATCATACCGGTGCGACAGCCATTCCGCGGCGGCCTTGAGGTCCGCGAAGATGTACTCGCGTTTAATCGTCAACTCGTCCTCGACAACCAGAGGCTTGCCTGGTTCGGCGGCCGCCGCCTTCTCGGCCTTCTGCAACTCGCGGGTGATCCAGGCCACCCCCATCTCGGGCCGACTGCCGCCGGCGGCAGCCGCTTCCTCTGTGCTGAATCGCTTGATGCGCATTTCGAGCAGCTTCAGTTGCCGGTCGAGCCATCCCAGGACTTTCGGCCTCTCGCCGAACACGGCCTTCGGGAAGGCGACTTCCTGCACTTCGATGTTGATGTCGGGGATCTCCCCTGTCATGGTCACGGCCACGAACTGCCGGCGGTCCGCCGCGCTCGCGGCGGCCATCGCGGCCTCGTCAGCCTCCTTCTCCTTTTCCTTTTCCTTCTCCTTCTCTTTGGCCTTTGGCCCGGGCTCCTTGGCGCCGGGGGTGGGGGCAGGAGCCGTACGCTCGGCCACCACGGTCCGGACGACGCTCTGGATCGCCGTGATCCTCAGGCATAGCCGGGATCGCAGCAAGGCATCCAGCACCTCGCCGAGGTGCGCATAGTCGCAAGCAAAAGCCATCTGGATGGGAATCGGCTCCGCCAGCACGGCGGGCCCCCGCACGGGGGTGCCGGCAGGCACCGGCGGGCCGCGTCGCACCGAGGCGGGAGTCGCAGCGACGCCGTAGGTGATGCTCTGAAGGACCGCGTTCGATGCGCCGAGGATCTCTACGAGTTCTCGCTTGACCCACCACTCCTTCTGGAGTGCGTAGATGTCGCCAATCTGCACGGTAGCCTGTGCAAAGCCGGCCGCGTCGGCAAGGCCGAGCGCCCCGGGGTCCGTGCCGACCTTTTCGAACAGGGGTTCGAGCTTGGCAACCTCGCGATTGTAGACGCCCTGGTACTCCACCTTGAATACGTCGAAGCTGCGGGGAGCCTGCCAGGGATAGACCTCGTAGGCGGCGAGAGCCTTGTCTTCGAAGAGGTCCTCGATGGCCTGGCCCTGGTGCCAGAGGAAGAGAGCGCAGTCGCCGAGGTCGCGCTGGACCAATGCCTTGCGCTCGTTGTGGATCTTGATTCGCTCATCCACTCCCACCGTCTTGCGCTTGAGGTCATCGCGGGTGTTGCGGCGCTCCTCCAGGTGGTCGCGCGCCGCCTTTGCCTCGCTCTGCTTGCTCCAGACGAAGAACATGGCGCCGAGTTCCACGAGGAGCACGACGCCGATGATGATCCAGGCGTAGTATTTGCGAATCAGGCCCATTCGTCGCCCTTCCTCGCCATTCGGCAGCCGGGGGCTCGCGAGGAGCCTGGGGCCGCACGCTCAGTCGATCCGCTTCAGGTCGTCGGCCCTCTTGGCGGGCCGCTTCACGGGCCGCTTCGGCGGCGGCGCCTGGGGCGCGGCCTTGGGCGCCGTGGGCGTCTGGGAACCGCCTTGCAGCGCACCCGGGCGCGACCGGTATGTCACCCAGAAGGTGTAGGACCAGCCCGAGGCGGCCGGGCGGCTGGCCGCGCCCGTGGCCGCGGTCTCGCCGCCTCGCCGACGCTCGGCCACCTCGGCGCGCTCTTCCTGCTGGCGTCCCTCGACCGCGATCACGCGCGGGCGCTGCTCCTCGAGCAGGGCGCGGAGCCGCCGCACATCGTCGGCGGTGAAGGCGGTATCTTTCTCGAAGCGGACCTCGATTGTGAGATAGTCAATGGACTTCTCGTCAATCACGCGTCCGCCCACCTTTCCCAGGCTGTCCGACGTGGCGGTGGCCATGCCCGCGGCCTCGGTCGCGGAGATCTGGCGCACGCTGTTCAGGCGGAACGGCTCGCGCTCCAGGCGGTTCACGGCCTGGTTGAGGTCACTGACGAACTCCGCCCACTCGCTGCGCCCCGGGCCCAGGGTCGTCAGCATGTTCAGGTCGGTTGCGAGTCGGCCGAGATCCGCGGCTTCCTGCTCCTTGGCCAGGAGGTCCTGGTACCGCTTGGTCTCCTGCTCGATTGGGCTGATCTCGTCATTGCACCGGGCCACTTCGCGGGAAGCCGACTGGTAGCCGACCAGGAGCGGCATGGCCAGGAGCACGAGCGCCACGGCGGCGTAGGGGATCTTCGCGCGCAGCAGGCGCTCGCGCACGAGGTCGCGCGGCATCAGGTCTATGTTGACCCGGCCGAGGCCAAGGGCCTGGATGCCCAGCCCCAGGGCCACCGCGTAGCTGGGCAGCTCGGCCTCGAACTTCTCCGAGTCCAGCCCGCTGGCCACCCGCACGCGGTTCAGCCGGTCGAGCACGCTGACTTCGTAGTCGAGGTTCTTGCGGAAGTAGTCCACCAGTTGCGGGAGCTTGAAGGAGTTGCCGAGGAGGACGACGCGCTCGATGCGGACATTGCGCGCCTGGGCCTTGTAGTAACCGATCGAGCGTTGGATTTCGCCGATCAGGTCGTCCACGATGGGCCGCATGGCGCCGAAGATCTTCTCGGCCTGCTTCGAGCCGGCCGCCTTGCGCTTGAGGTTTTCGGCCTCCTCAAAGGAGATCTGGTACTTCTCCTGGAGAGCGCGCGAGATGTCGTTGCCCGAGATGGCCACGCTGCGGGTCCAGAAGCGCTCGCCGTCCACAATCACCAGGTCGGTGTTGGCCGCCCCCACGTCAATGACCACGGTGCCGCTCTCGAGCGTGCGGTCGTAGGCGAGGAAGTTGAAGAGGGCGAGGGGCGTGATCTCCACGAGGTTGGGGACCACGTGGGCCAGCCGCAGGTTGGTGAGGAAGCTGTAGGCCGTGGCCTTGCGCACGGCGAAGAAGGCCACCTCGACCTCCTCGCCGGGCGCGTCCATGCCCGAGATCGGCTGGTAGTCCCAGATGACCTCCTCGATCGGGAAGGGCATCTGGGTGCGGGCCTCGTAGCGCACGATCTCGGGGATGCGCTTCTTCTCGACGGGGGGCAACGGGATAAAGCGGGGGAACACATCGCGCCCCGGGAGCGAGACCGCCGTCGCCGCACTCTTGAGGTCGGCCTGGTACTGGAGTTCGGTGAGTGCGTTGCGGACCCGGAACTCCCTGTCCGCCGCCTGAGCCTCCCCCGCCCGCGATTCGCACGCGACCGTGTGGTACTCCTGCACGATCACCGTGTCGCCGGCTCTGCGGACCTTCACCGCCTTGACAGCGGATTCCCCAATATCAATGCCCCAGGCGATCTTCTGAGCCAAGGTTCGCGCTCCTGGGCGCCCCGCCGCCATCTGGACGGTCAGCGCGGTCCGACGCCTAAACCGTCTGGTCTGTTGCGATTATACATTGCTGCACCGGCCTGTCAAGCGCAATTTCCAGTGCATTCACCGGCGGGCCGGCGGATGTTCCGCTTGGCGTTTCTGCGCGCGGGGCGTGCCGCGGCCCGCACACTCGCCGCCCCGCACAACGGGGGCTAGTCGAGCAGCGCCTTCTCCTCCCAGAGGAACCACTGGCCCGTCCGGTTCAGGTAGGCCAGGCAGTTCTGGAGGATGTCGGCGTGCTGGTGTTCTTCGCTCACGAGGCGTTCGTAAAGGGCGCGAGTCCTGGCATCCTGGGCGGCCTTCGCCTGCTTCTCGTAGAGCACGATGGCTGCCTTCTCCATCTCCAGGGCCTTCTCGACGGCTTTGGTGTCGCTCGCGTCGGCGCCAAGCTCAGTCTTCAGGGCAGGCCCAAGTTCCGCGAACAGCGTCACGAGGCGTCGCTTGGGCATGTCGCCCTCGAGTGGCACATGCATCTTCTGGGCGATCCCCACGAGCACGGCCTCGTGCCGCCGCTCGTCGGCCGCCAACCCCTCGAACATCCGCTTGCCGAGAGGGTTCTTCGTCTTCGCGGCGGCCTCGGTGTAGAAGGCCAAGCCGTCGCGCTCCAACTGGATCGCGTACTGAAGGGCATCTGCCTCTGCCATTGCGAACTCCTCGTGGTGCGCGTTCCTGGGTCGGCGCACGGCGACTTACAAGTCGGCCGGTTGCGTCCCTTGCCCGGCATCGGGCGGTATGATAGCATAACCTGCGGCAGGGCGCCACTGCAAAATTGCTGCCCGCCGGGAGCCGCCACGGGCGGCGTGGAGCCGGTTCCAGGGAGTTTCCTGTGGCCACCATCCGCATCCTGGGCATCGCGGGCAGCCCCCGCAAGGGGGGCAACACCGACACGCTCCTCCGGGAGGCGCTGCGCGGGGCGGCGGACACCGGGGCCGCGACGGAGTTCCTGGCGGCGCGCTCCCTGCGGATGCGACCCTGCATCGAGTGCGACCGCTGCCAGACGACGGGCCATTGTGTGGTGCAGGACAACGCCCTGGCCGTCCACGAGAAGCTCCTCGCCACGGACCACCTGATCTTCGCCACGCCGATCTTCTTCGCCGCCGTCTCCGCCCAGGCCAAGGTGCTCATTGATCGCTGCCAGTGCTTCTGGTCGCTCAAGTACGTCATGAGGAAGCCCCTTTTCGACCCGCCTCGCCTGGGGCGCAGGGGCCTCTGGCTCGCCTGCTGCGGCTTCGACAAGCGCTGGATGTTCGACGGCCCCCGCCGCACAATGAAGGCTCTCTTCAACGTCCTCGAATTCGAGTGGGCTGGCGAGCTGTGCTACAAGCACATTGACGCGCGGGGCGACATCCAGAAGCACCCCACGGCGCTCGCCGACGCCTACGCGGCTGGCCGCGCTCTGGCTACGGGGCAACCCATCCGCTCCACTCCCTCCCTGCCCTCGGCCTCATAGCACCGCGTGCCAGGGCACTGGGCCAGCTTCACCCATCCGCCCCAGAGGCAGCCTCATTTTCGCGGTGGCCAGGTCTGCCATGAGCTTCATCGCGATCTGCACGTCCCGGGGTCCGGCCATGCCAGACTTGTGGCGGCGGCCTTCGCGAGCGTTCCCACTCCGTGATTTCAGTTTGAATCCTGTGCGACTCCCCTCTATAATAAAGCCATTAATGTAATCCTGCCCCCGATGGGCGTCCCCGCGGGGTCCGTGTTGACCCGCGGCGGCATGTGCCTGCCTTTGTCGGAGACGCGCGAGGGTGTCTCCGGCCCTGTGGGGCCTCCATAAGCAAAGCGTGGCCAGTTGCGTGCGGGCCGCGTGACGCGGGGATGCGCATGGATCAGCACAGGAGCCTACGGATGCGCAGCAGATGGTCTGGGTTGGCTCTCCTCGCCCTTCTCTCTCTGGGCATTGCGTGCCAGGCATGGGGAGCCGTGATCACGTGGACGTCGGGCTCCACGACCAATGACAACTGGAGCGATGGCGCCAACTGGGGCGGCGGCACGCCTCCCGGAGCGGCCGACACGGCGCTCTTCGACCAGACGGCCACCGGCTCCGTAGGCGGCTTCCCAGGCATCACCGGCAACAACGTGGTGGACGTCACCTTCGCTCCCATCCAGAAGCTCACCTACGGCGCGGTGGGAGCCGTGCTCACCGACCACTACACTACGATCAACCCAGGCGTCACCCTGCGCGTGGATGGCGACGGCACGGCAGGGTCAAACGGCGGCCTGACCCTGGCCGATTTCAATGTCGGCAACGACCTCACCAGTTACTCGGGCACCAAGACGGTCAACGTCACGTTCACTGGCGCGGGCACGCTCCAGATCGGCGCCACGGGCGCCAACACCGCCGACATCGCCATCGGCCACCGCTCCAGCGCCGCCGCGGGCGGCGGCGGCGTGGCCGCCAACGTCAACATGGCCGCCTTGGCCACCTTCATCGCCAATGTGGACGAGTTCGCCGTGGGCTTCAGCGGGTACGACGGCCCGGTCAACGCCACAGTGCTCCTCGCCGCCTCGAACACCCTCAATGCCAACACCATCAACATCGCCGACTCCTACAACAACGGCGGCAACACCTCTACCGTGCGCCTCGGCCAAACCAACGCCATCAACGCCGACACCATCTACGTCGGCCACAGGAAGTCCGCCGGCAACCTCAACTTCAACACCGGCCTGACCAATCCCACGGTCACCATCCGCGACCTATCGGGCATCGGACGGGCCGAGCTCCTCATCGGCGACAACGATGCCGACACCGGCACCACGCCCACCTCCATCTTCGACACCACCCTGGGCACGGTGGATGCCTTGCTGGACACCGTGATCATCGGCCGACACAACCGCGGCGCGGGACACAGCATCGGCGAGTTTCGCATGACGCTGGGCACCGTGAGCGCCAACAGCGTGCTCCTGGCCGACCCCAGCTCCGGCGGCACGAGCACCAATCCCTATAACACCCAGGGCATCATCACCATGACCAGTCCCACCGTGGGGGGCGGCATCTTCACCGTGCTGGGCGACGTGACCGATGGCGGCGGCGTGAGCAGTCTGAACATCTATGGCGGCACGATGGTGATCGCCGGCTCGGCCACGGCCGACAACATCCGCGTCGGCCAGAACGGCCTCACCGGCTCCCTCACGATCAACGGCACGGCCGTGACCTCGGGCGAGGCTACGAGGCGGTCCGAAATCTATGTCGGCCGTCGCACCGCCGAGACTGCCGCCCACTCGATCGGAACACTTGACCTCAGGAACGCGGACAGCTTCACCGCCTACCTGAACATCCTGGGGTTGGGTATCGGCCCTGCCACGGCCACGGCCCAGGGGCAGGCGGGCGGCGAAATGTGGCTCGCCGACCTCAATTACATCAACGCCACGGCCATCACCCTGGCGCACTCGGTCTCCGTGGGACTCGGTGCCCAGCACTCCAAGCTCCATCTCGGCGCCAACAACACAATCCTCACCGACACGTTCACCATCGGCGGCAGCAAGGGCCAGGGCACGGTGGACTTCATGGCGCCCGGCAGCGTGCTCAACCTCGGCACGTCCGGCCAGCGAGCCGATGTGTTCGTCGCCAACCAGACGGTCGGCACCGGCGGCGGCAGCACGGGCACTCTCGACCTCAGGAACGGGACCTTCAACGCTTGGATTGACGAGTGGGTCATTGCCAGCAAGCCCAACGATGCCACCGGCACCACCACCGGCACCGTGTGGATGAGCGATGGCCTGGTGGACGCCAACTCCATCGTCCTGGCCCGCCGCACCCAGGCCGGCACGGGCGGCACCATCAACGGCATCTTCAACTTCCTCGGGGGTTACATCACGGCCGGCACCATCACGAAGAGCCCGGTCAACGTCAACAAGGCCGGCGAGACCGTCGCCTTCAACTGGTTGGGCGGCAAGCTCAACGTCGGCACGTTCGGCAACGCGGTGCAGGCATTCAACCTGCTCAACACCGGCACGGGCATCCTCTCGCCGGCCGGCCCCGGCGTCGTCGGCACGACCACCGTCTATGGCAACTACGTGCAAGGCGCGGGCGCCGAATTCGAGATTGACGTCATGGGGCTGTTGGCCGGCCAGTACGATGTCCTGAACGTCCTCGGGGTCGGCACCGTGGATGGCTTGCTGAACCTCCATTTCCCCAGCGGGTACATGCCCATGGTGGGCGATTACTTCGACGTGATGTTCGCCACAGGCGGGATCACAAACCTGGGCGTGGACGCCTACAGCAACGTCGGCCTCTTCGAGGCGAGAGTGGTACCGGGGCCGTCGGGCGGCGAGTTCCTGCGGCTCACCTTTGTGCCCGAGCCGGCCACCCTGGCGGTGCTCGGTCTCGGCGCGCTCGCCATCGCGCGCCGTCGTCGCCACCAGGCCCGTTGAACACGCCTGCTGAGGCCGGCTCCCGCTGCGCAACACAAGCGGAGCAGCTCATAGAGACTCGGTCGCGTGAGCACTCGCCTGCTCGGCGCAGTCCAGGTTCGTGGACGGCGGTGTCAGGTTCTGCATGCGCCGTCATCGCGGGTGGCGACGTTTCGTTTGCGGCCCAGCCAACGGCTCAACGCTTCGCCCTGCATATGTAAAGCCTACAACTACACTTACGGCAGCTCCGGGATATGAGGGGAGGAGCATAGCTACTGGCACGGTATTTGCTAGACGAAGTCGGTAAGAGAGCCATGGCCAGCCAGACGCATCAGGAGACTGCCAATGCGACGACACCCCATCCGCAAGCCGCTGATCGCGCTGGGATTGCTGCACCTCGCCATCGGAGCCTCCGCCGCGGTGATTGACTGGACCGCGGGCGGCGGGGCGGGCAACCAGAACTGGAGTGCCGCCGCCAACTGGACGGGGGTCAACACCCCGCCGCTGAGCACCGACCAGGTGCGGTTCCTCAGTTCGGGCGCGGCGGGCGCCGCCGGCACAGTGACGAACATCGCCGATGCCCCCTTTGGCGGCGTGATCGGCGGCATCGAGTTCCTAAACCCCACGGGCAGCTTCCACACCACCAGCATCGCAGGCACCCTCCAGGTCAACGGCGACCTGATCGTCAACCGCAACCAGCTCACCAGCGTCGTCGCCAACTTCACGGGCGGCGCGCTGAGCGTCGGCTCGCTGGCCTCGCGCGGCAACATCCACGTCGGTTACGCCCCAACCGGCGACCCGTCGGCCACGGTGGCCGGCACCCTCGACCTCAGCGGCCTCACCCAATTCAGCGCCACCCTCACTGATTTCAACATCGGCGTGCGCCTGCTCTCGGGCGCCAACGACCCCGACGCGCAAGGGACCGTGGTGCTCGCCCCGACCAACACGATTGACGCCACGAGCATCATGGTCTCCTACACGGGCATGTTCGGCGTCGCGCCGCCCCAGAGCACCCTCACCCTGGGCGCCAGCAACACGATCAAGGCCGACACCTTCACCGTGGCCGGCGTGCGGGGAACGGGGCAGGTGACGCTGCCCGCAGGCGGCACGTTGAACCTCAGGGGGTCCAGCGGCGCCGCGGCCGACCTCCTGATCGGCTATAACAACTCGAACACGGGGTATCCGGCCGTCGGCACGATGGACGTTTCGGCCGGCACTTTCAACGCCACTCTCGACGACCTCGTCATTGGCTTCCACACCAGCAAGAGCGGCGGCAGCGGCACCGGCACCCTCACCTTCCGCGCCGGCACGGTCAACACCAACACGCTGACGCTCGGCCTGGCCGGCACCCATCCCGTGGACGGCGCCGGCCGGGGCGCCGGCACGCTGAACCTCCAGGGCGGCATCTTCAATGTCGCAGGCGATGTGACTCTGGCCTCGGGCACCGCGGCCAGCACGGGGACGATCAGCTTCCCCTCGGCCAATAACGTCACGCCCGCGCCGGTCCTGAATGTCGCGGGCAACGTGGTGGACGGCGTGGGCGTGAGCACCTTCAACCTCCAAATGGGCACCGCCAACATCGCAGGCAGCTTCGCTGTTGACGACCTCTACGTCGGCATTGATTCCCGCGATGCCGCAAAGACCGCCCTCCTCGACGTCAACGGCACGGACGTCGTGATTGGCTCGCCGTCCCGCAGGGCCACGGTCTACGTCGGCCGCCGCACGGTATCGAGCCTGCCCGTGACACGCGGCATCGCCGACTTCCGCGACGCGACGAACTTGACCGCCTACATCGGCAACCTGTACATCGGCTCGGTCACCACCGGCGGCACCCCCGACAGCGCCGCCTACGGCACGGTCTATCTGGCGGACAACAATTACATTGACGCGACCACGATCTACATGGCGCAGTCGCCCAATGCCGGCCTCACGGGCGACAGCAGCCGCCTCGTCTTCGGCGGCGGCACCAACACGGTGCTGGCGGGCACCTTCACCGTCGGCCGCCAGAAGGGGAACGCCCAGGTCACCATCGAGCCGGGCGGCGTTCTCAACCTCGGCACCTCGGCCGCCCGCACCGCCCTCCAGGTCGGCTACAACGTGGCCATCAACACCGGCACCGTCACCACCTCGTCGTTCGACATGACCGGCGGCTCGCTCAACGCCTGGCTGGGCAACGTCATCATCGGGCACAAGAGCGGCGGCGGCGCCGGCTCGGCCACCGGCATCTTCACGACGGGCACCACTGGAACCATCAACGCCCTCTCCATCCTCCTGGGCGACAGCCAGGAGGGCACCAGCCAGCGGGCCACGGGCATCTTCAACTTCAACGGCGGCGACCTCTACGCCGGCTCCATCGCCAAGGGGCAGTACAGCACGGCCTCCACCGCCTTCAACTGGAACGCGGGCGCCCTCCACGTGGGCTCGTTCGGCACGGCCTCGGTGCCCTTCAACCTCGTCAACGCCAATATCGGCATCCTGGCGCCCGGCGCGCCCGTCGGCCAGACCGACATCTTCGGCACCTACACCCAGAGCCAGACGGCGCAGTTGGCCATTGACCTCGCGGGCTACGCGCAGGGCTCGACCTACGACTACGTGACGGCCACGGGCGCGGCGACCATTGACGGCATCCTCCACGTCAGCTCCATTCTGGGCTTCCTGCCCAACGTCCTCGACACATTCGACGTCTTTCGCGCCGCCAGCATCACGCTGGGCAACAGCTTCCAGGTCACCGACGACCTGGGCGGCTGGTTCCTGCACGAGATCATCAACGCCCCCGGCGGGGGTGCGCAGATTCTCCGCCTGACCTATGTGCCGGAGCCGGCCACGCTGGGTCTCCTCGGCTTGGGCCTCGCCGCGCTCCCCCGGCGACGGCGCCGCGCTTGACCCCGCTCCCCTCTTCGCTGTATGCTGAGCCGCACGCCGCTGGCCGACGCACCGGGCGTGGGCCAGCGCGCGGCCCTTCCTCCCGTTCAGGAGATCGGTGTGGCTGCGCTCAAGACCGTGCGTGTGGGCATCATCGGCCCAGGCGGCGCGGGACGCTGGCGCGTGCGTGAACTCATCAAGGAGTCCGCCGCCCAGATCGTCGCCGGCGCCGACACGAACCCCGATTGCCTCGACAAGCTGGACGCCGAGGTCGGCAAGCCCGTCCAGCGCTTCCTCGGCCCCAACGGCTACCAGAAGATGATTGACACGTGCGAGCTCGACGCCGTGGGCGTCTTCTCGCCCCACACGTTGCACTTCCCCCACGCGATGTACGCCCTGGAACACGGCCTCCACGTGCTCATCGAGAAGCCCATGGTCTGCGGCGTCGGCAACGCCATCGCCTCGGCCAAGCTCGCCGCCAGGAAGAAGCTGGTCTACATGATCACCTACCAGCGCCACTTCGAGGCCAAGTATGTGAAGGCCCGCGAGCTGATCCGCGGCGGCGAGATCGGCGAGGTCAAGAGCTTTTATGTGTACATGGCCCAGGACTGGCCCAGCCCGCGGATCGGCTGGCGCGGCGACCCGAAGTTCTCCGGCGGCGGCCAGCTCAACGACTCGGGCTCGCACTACCAGGACATCCTGCTCTACATGACTGGCCTGATGCCCAGGAGCGTCGAGGGCGCCTACGACATGCTCTACCGCGGCGAGCGGGCGAAGGTCGAGACCAACGGCTCCTTCTGCGTCACCCTCACCAACGGCGCCGCCGGCCGCCTCATCATCATCGGCGACTATATCCGCGGCTTCACCGACGACGTCCGCATCCTCGGCGACAAGGGCATGATCTCGATGTCCACCGCCGATAATCTGATCACCCTCGCCCGCGAGGGCAAGGACACCATCAAGATCGAGGCCAAGCTGCCGCCCGACTACCCCCCGAACCCGCCGTCCAACTTCATCCGCCTCATCACGGGGCAGGTCAAGGAGAACCACGTCCCCGCCCTCTTCGGCGCCCAGGTCGCCCTGCTGACCGACGGCATGCTCCTCAGCGGCAAGACCCGCAAGGTCGCCGACTGCGCGGCCATCCTTAAGAAGGCCGGCTACGGCTATAGGGACCTCGCCATCAAGGGCTGATCCCCTTGCGTTGCGCGTTCCACCCTCCCGCAGGTTCCAATACCTGCGGGAGGGCAGGCGGCCTGTTCCCCCGGCCCATCTCCCCGGGCAGTTGCCCGTTGCGCCCCGACCGAGTATGATACTCGGCATGGATCCCTTCCAGGCAAAGGAGGCACAGTGCCATGAACGCGGCGTGCTGGGCGGGCATTCTCGCTTTCGGCGTGGGCGCAGCGATGGCCGCAACGGCAGGCGAGCCGGCTCAGGACGCAGCGCCTATCCTGTTTGAGACCGAGTTCCTCCGCCTCGGCCTGAGCGCCGACGGCAAAGCCGCAGAGTTCACCGACAAGCGAACGGGGAAGAACTATGCCGTGGCCACGCCGTTCGCCATTCTGCGGCGGCCCAACCAGACGTTCCCCTCCGCGGGCCGCTCGCTCGCCGATGGCAAGCTCACCCTCACGTTCAAGGGCCACCCGACGCCCGCGGTCGTGGCCGTGACAGCGAAGAAGCGCTACCTGGTCTTCGAGGTCGTGTCGGTCGGCGAGGAGAAGCCCGACCTGCTGAGCCTCTGCCCCGCCATGGTGAACCTGGGCAAGGTGCGGAGCTATATCTCGGGCATGGTGGCGGACGACGATTTCGCGGCGTGCGTGCGCGTGCTCGACCTCAAGAGCAACCTTCTCGTCCACGGCGGGCCATCGCCTCGCTTCGAGGTGCAATGCGACGCGAAGCAGGGCATCGTGGGGGCGAGGTTCGCCCTCGTCGGCTGCCCGACGGGTCGGCTTCGCTCGGTGCTTCAGGAGGTGCTGAAGGACGAGGGGGTGCTCCATTCGCCCCTCGGCGGACCCTTTGCGTTCGATGCGGAGGAGAATCGCGGCTCCTACGTGTTCGCCTACGGCCTGTCGGAGGCCAACGCCGACGAGTGGGTCGCCCTGGCGAAGAAGGCGGGCTTCGCGCAGGTTCACCTCATCGGCTTCGAGAAGTCCCTCGGCCACTACGAGCCGAACCCCAAGCTCTTCCCCAACGGCCTCGCCGGCCTCAAGGGGGTGGTGGACAAGATTCACGCGGCAGGGATGCGGGCGGGCATGCACACGCTCACGGGCTGCATCGCGCCTCACGACCCCTTCGCCACGCCCGTGCCCGACCAGCGGCTGGCGAAGGACGCGAGTTTCGTTCTCGCCGAGGCGGTCAACGAGACCGACAGGGCCGTCCCCACCACCACCGAGCCGAAGGGCTTCGACACCCTCTGGGCCTACGCCGCCCACGGCAACGTGGTGCAGATTGGCGATGAGCTGATCCAGTTCGAGGGTCTGGCGCCCACCGGCTTCACCGCGTGCAGACGCGGAGCCTTCGGCACCAAGGCCGCGCCCCACGCCCAGGGCACACCCGTCCACCACCTCTTCGTCCGATACTGCGCGTTCCAGCCCGACCCCGCCTCGACGCTGGTGGACGACGTGGCCGAGTGCATCGCCCGGGTCTACAACACCTGCGGCTTCGACATGATCTACATGGACGGCGCGGAGGGAATGTTCGGCGGCTGGCACGGGGTCTCGAAGATGCGGGCGGCCATTTTCCAGCGGCTCAAGGGCCGCGTGCTCGTCGAGGCCAGCGAATGGGGCTACCACTCGTGGCCCTTCCACTCGCGCATCGGCGCCTACGACTACCCGCACTGGGCCCTCAAACGCTTCATTGACATCCACTGCGACCACAACGACGGCAACCGCGCGAGCAGCCTGCTGCCCTCCCAGCTCGGCTGGTGGGCCATCCTCGGCCCGAGCGCCGACCACGACGCCGAGTTCCGCGACGAGATCGAATACCTCTGCGTCAAGGCCCTCGCCACCGACGCTCCGATGTCCTTCCAGGGCGTCGGCCTCGGCAAGCCCGCCAACGCCCGTCAGGACGAGTATCTCGACCTCATCGGCCGCTACGAGCGCCTCCGCCTCGCTCGGACCGTGCCCGAACCCATCCGCAAGCAGCTCCGCACGCCGAAGGCCGACTTCCGCCTCGTCGAGGCGGGCGGCAACCCCCGATTCGTCCCCACCGACTACCTGACGCACAAGGTCACCGGCCTCCGGGACGGCAAGGCAACCTGGACAGTGAGGAACCGTTTCGCGGCCCAACCGCTGCGTCTGCGCATCCAGGCCCTCTACTCCGCCGCGCCCTACGACTCGCCCGACGCCGTGGTGCTCGCCAGCTTCGACAAGCAGGAGGAGTTCGCCGTGAGCGGGGCGGCCAAGGGCATCACGGCGGAGTGGGCCCCCATGGCCATTCACGGCAACCGCAAGGGCCCGCCCGAGCTGTGCGCCCAGCTCAAGGCCAAGAGCGAGGCGCCCTCGCGCACCGGCGCCTGGGCGAGGTTCACCAGGACTTTCACCCCGCCGCTCAACCTCAGCAAGCACGGCGCACTCGGGTTCTGGGTCGAGGGCGACGCCAAGGGCCAGCTCCTCAACTTCCAGCTCACCAACCCGCCCCAGTTCTGGGGCACGTTCGCCGAGCACTACGTGGACGTGGACTTCACGGGCCGCCGCTGGGTCGAACTGCACCTCCGCGAGCGCGACGCCGAGCGCTTCGGCGACTACACCTGGCCCTATGGCGATATCTACGCGGTCTACCGCTCGCCCCTCATCCGCAGCCACGTGAGCGCCTTGAACCTCTACGTCAACAACCTGCCGCCTGGAGACGCAACGAGCTGCCTCATCGGCCAGGTCAAGGCCCTGCCCGTCGCCAAGGTCCAGCTCGCCAACCCCGCGATCACCGTCGGCGGCGCCACGGTCACCTTCCCCGTCGCCCTCGAAAGCGGCCAGTACATCGAGATGGAGTCGGCGACCGACTGCAAGCTCTACGACGAGCGTGGCGCACTCATCCAGGCTCTGACCCCACAAGGCGACGCGGCGACCGTGGTCCCCGGCGACAACGCCTTCGTCTTCTCCTGCGGCGCGCCCGAGGGCCACGCCGCGCGAGCCAACGTGACCGTCATCACCCTGGGCGAGCCGCTCAAGTAGAGACCTGCCGCCCAGAACCGGCATCGTGTCCATCCTGTCCATACGGTCCATCACCCACCGCAAGGAGCCACCGTCATGAAGGTCTACATCTGCACCGACCTCGAAGGCATCAGCGGCGTGACCCACTGGGACCAGACCCGTGAGATGACCACTGCCGCCTACCAGCATGCCCGCCACCTGCTCACCCGCGAGGTCAATGCCTGCGTCCAGGGCTGCCTCGAGTGGAACGTGGCCGAGCCGAAGCAGATTGTCGTGATGGACGGCCACGGCGGCGGGTTCAATTTCGTGCCCGACGAGTTGCACCCCGAGGCGACCTACGTGACCGGCCCCAACCGCCCGACCATGCTGCCGGGCCTCGACGAGTCGTTCGACGCGGCGATCCTCCTCGGCTACCACGCCATGGCCGGCACGCCGCAGGCCGTGCTCGCGCACACCCAGTCGTCCAAGGCTGGCTGCCGCTACTGGTACAACGGCCGCGAGAGCGGCGAGATCGCCCAGAGCGCCCTCGTGTGCGGGCATTTCGGCGTGCCCGTGGTGATGGTCACCGGCGACGAGGCCGCCTGTGCCGAGGCCAAGGCGTTTCTGGGGGAGGCGGTCACGACGGTGGCCGTCAAGAAGGGCATCAGCATCACCTGCTGCGAGATGGTCGCCCCGCAACGCGCCTGGGAACTGATCCGCAAGGCCGCGGCCGAGGCCCTCAGCCGTGTCGCCCAGTGCAAGCCCTACACCACGGGGCTGCCCATCCACGCCCGCCTCCGCTACCTCACCGCCGAGATCGCCGACACCGCCGGCTGCCGCCTCTCGAAGCGGGTAGACGCCACCACCTACGAGCGAACCATCGAGAGTCCGCTCGACATCGTGCGCTTCTGACCCCGAGGCACGGCCCCGCCGCCGCTTGCGCGGCACAGCAGGCTTTGGTAGAATCCCCACCCTCCGAGCAGTCCCAATCACTGGCCCATGCCATGAGGAGGCACTTCCTTGACTCGCGGGAGCCGGCTCGCAGGTTTCGTTGCCGCTCTGATGCTCGTTGTGCGCACTGTGGCCCTGGCCGCGGAGCCCCCGCTGCCCGAGGTCACGCGCACCGACCAGTCGCGTTTCGTGCACCGCATCGCCCTGCTCGACGCGAAGGGCAACCCGATCGGCCCCGCCAGCGAGGTGCCGTACAGCCCGAACACCACCTGCTCCAGCTCGCGCTGCCACAGCTATCAGACCGTGGCGAAGGGCACCCACACACGCATGTTCCCCAGCGCCGTGCCGCCCAAGGGCCGCCCCGACGGCTTCGCGTGGACGATGTTCGAGGCGGCCACGGGCATGGCCGCGCCCCTCTCCCACGGCTACCAGCCGGCCAGAGCGGAGGCATTCGACCCGAAGGCGCATCTGACGCCCTTCAAGTTCGCCCTGCAATTCGGCGCCTGGCACCCGGGCGGCGGGCGCCTCGAGCTCGACGCCGCGGGCAACCGCTACGACGCCCACCTGGCAGAGAACCCCGCCCTCCGCACCGCCACCGAGCCCGCCGCCAACCCCGACTACCACCAGGCCCGCTGGGACCAGAGCGGCGTGCTGGAGAACGACTGCATGGCCTGCCACGCCCTGCACGGCTATGACCACGTGGAGCGCGCGGGCCAGATCGCCTCGATGAACTTCCGGTGGGCTCCCACCGTGGGCGCCGGCTTCGGCCACGTGGAGGGCAAGACCGCCTCGCTGCCCCTGCCCGGCCCCGACGCCAAGCCCGACGAGTCGGCGGCACCCGCCATCAAGGTGAAGTACAACCCCGCCCTCTTCGGCCCCGACGGCAAGGTGCACCTGGAGATCGGCAAGCCGCCCGACGCCAACTGCCTCGCCTGCCACCGCCGCCCCGCCAAGGGCTCGGCAGCGTGGACCGATTGCCTCGACGCCGACGTGCACTCGAAGGCCGGCCTGAAGTGCGTGGACTGCCATCGCGCCGGCCCCGACCACGTGATCGCCGGCGACCCGACGAGCACGAATCCCGACTTCCGCTCGCTCACGTGCAAGGGCTGCCACGAGACGGGCCGCCTGGGCGCCCCCGTGCCCGCGCACAAAGGCCTCCCCAGGCTGCACCTGCGCGAGATCGCCTGCGAAACCTGCCATTCCGGGCCGAAACCCCAGAGAGTGCCGCCGGGGTTCGAGCAGCCCACCGACCCCACCTGGGGCGTGATCCTCACGACGCGCAAGCCCAGCGGACCGCCCTTCTACGCCCCCGTCTACAAGGAGACCGAGGCCGGCCCCATCGGCGTCTTCGCCCGCATGCTCCCCACCTACTTCGCCAACCGCCGCGAGGACAAGAGCCTCACCCCGCTCGACCCCCAGTACATCGCCAGCCGCGTGCGCAGGGTGGAGAGCGAGATCAAGGACGACACGGGCGACGGCGTGCCCGAGGTGAACACCGACGCCGAGATCAAGGCCGTGCTCGGCGCGCTGAAGAAGAAGGACGTCAGCCCCGTCTACATCGCGGGCGCCAAGCTCTACTGGCTCGATGACAAGGGCGACGTGGCGAGCGAAGCGACCGAGTTGGGCGCGCCGCTGGACCTGCCGCTGGCTCATAACGTGCGTCCGGCGCCCCAGGCCCTGGGGGCGCAGGGCTGCACCGAGTGCCATCGTGCCGACGCGCCGTTCTTCCTCTCGCTGGGCCTCACGCGGGTCGCCGCGGCCGATGGCAAGCCCGAGGGCGAGCCGCTCTACGCCCGCCTCGACCGCTCGGCCTCCGACGTGCGCCTGGCGGGCCTCCGCGAGCGCTACATTCGCCCCTATGGCCGGTTCGCCATCGGCCTGGTCGCTCTCGTGCTCGTGCTGCACTACGTCGTCTTCGGCCCGCGCCGCTACGATAAGCGGATTCCCGAGCAACTGGTCCAACGCTTCAGCGTCATCGAGCGCCTGGTGCACCTGACGCTGCTGGGCTCGTTCCTGTGCCTCGCCGCCACCGGCATCCTCCTCGGGGTCGGGGTCGAGCGCATCTTCGGCAAGGGCGTGGCGCGGATGCACGACCTGGCCTCGTGGGCGCTGATGGCGGGCGCGCTGCTCGCCTTCCTGCTCTGGGCGCGCGACATGGTCTTCTCAAGGGTGGATATCGGCTGGGTGAAGGTGATGGGCGGCTACCTCGGCTACCAGGGCCACGTGCCCGCGGGCCGCTTCAACGCCGGCCAGAAGGGCTTCTTCTGGTTCATCCTGCTGGTCGTCGCCTGCCTGGCGGCCACGGGCCTGGCCATGCGGTACGAGCTGGGCGGCGACGCGTGGGAGGTCACCGTCTACACCCTGCACCTGACCTGCGCCTACCTGATGATCCTGTGCGTGCTCGCGCACGCCTATCTCGGCTCGTTCGCCAACCCGGGCTGCATCGGGTCGGTCTTCAACGGCAAGGTCGCCCGCGCGTGGCTCGAACACCACCACCCCGACTACCAGCCCAAGGGAACCCAGGAGAACACCCCACATGCGTAAGCTCCTGCTCGCCGCCAGCCTGGCCGCGGCAGCCGCGGCGCTCTCGGGTTGCAGCTTCGGCCCCAGCCGTAAACCGGTCTTCGTGCCCATCGTCGAGCGCGCCGCGGACGCCGCGTGGCCCTTCGTGCTGCCCGCGCAGCAGCCGCCGGCCGCGCCCGCGGAGAAGGAAGGCAAGGTGATCCTCGTTGCCGCGCGCCTCCTCGCCGCACCCGGCCCCGACCTGGCGAAGGCGGGGGTGGACTTCGACAAGCCCTTCGCGGTTCTCCCGGGTTCCGCATCGAAGGCATTCGATACACTGGTGCGCGAGCGTCGGGGGCAGGTGCTTGCTGCCCCACGCATCGTGGCCAGGCCCGGCCAGAACGCCACGGTCACGATTGCCCGCGAGTACAACTACATCGGCGGCTACAAGCCGGGAAAGCCCGACGCGCCCGCCCCCGGGCCGGCCGCCCTTTGCACAGTGCACAATGGCTTCACCCTCGCGGTCCGCGCAGAGCTGGACGGCGAGCAGGTGGCCTTCACCGAGGTCGCCCCGCGAATGGCCAGCCTCTTCGGCACCCGACAGTGCAAGAGCCGCATCTCCGCCGACAAGGGGGCCGCGTCCCTGGATTGGGAGGAGCCCGTCTTCCTCGCCTCGGAGGGCGCTCTTCCCGCCGGCGCGAGGCCCTTGCTGAAGCAGGGGGAATGCCTGGCGGTGCCCATGAAGGACTGCGTGCGCGTCGTTGTGTCCGAGGTGCGCAAGCGACTCGACCAGCCGGTCACGGTCGAGCTCTCGGGCGCCATCAAGTTCCTCGCCAAGCCCGACTCGCGCGGCTATCCCCTGCCCGGCCGCATCGTGCTCGTGCTCACCGCGCGAGCCGCCGAGGCCGGGGACCCGCCGGCCGCGCCCGAACCCGCGAAGAACTGACCCGCCCCCGGCTTCCGGCGCTCAAGTCTCATTTGACTTCCGAGCCGAAAAAGGCGATGATCATAGAGGAGGTAAGAGTCGCGGTGGCTGGCCCGGATCGCCAGCCGGCCGCCGGTGTGTACGGGATCCGCAAAGGAGTGGAAACGGGATGAAGTGCGTGGTCGGGCAGAGGTCATGGGCCGGGCTCGGGTGCGTCGCGGCGCTGCTGGCATCGTTCGCCCTGGCAGAGGAGCCGGCGAAGAAGTTCACCGAGACCATCAAGAACAAGCAGGGCAAGGACGTTTCGTTCGACATGATCCTCATCCCGGGCGGCAAGTTTACCATGGGCAGCCCCCAGGATGAGAAGGGGCGCAAGGAGCACGAGGGGCCGCAGTTCGAAGCCGTCCTCAAGCCCTTCTACCTCTGCTCCACCGAGACGACCTGGGAGATGTTCATGGCCTTCTACGACGAGACCGTGCAGGAGAAGCGCGGCGACGCGGCCAAGGCGAAGGCCGAGGAGGAGGCCAAGGCGAAGGGCGTGGACGCGATCAGCGGCCCCACCCCCCTCTATGGCGACCCGACGCTCGGCTGGGGCGCCGGCAAGCGGCCCGCCATCGGCGCCTCCTGGCACTGCGCCGACGTCTTCTGCAAGTGGCTGGCCAAGAAGACCGGCAAGAAGTACCGCCTGCCCACCGAAGCCGAGTGGGAATACGCCTGCCGCGCCGGCACCAAGACACCCTACTCGTTCGAGGCCGACCAGATCGAGGACTTCGCCTGGTTCGAGGACAATGCCGAGGAGAAGACCCAGGAAGTGGCCAAGAAGAAGCCCAACGCCTTCGGCCTCTTCGACATGCACGGCAACGTGATGGAGTGGGTGTCGGACTTCTACTCGCCGAAAGCCTATGAGGAGGCCGCCAAGAACAACCCGGTCACCTGCCCCACCGGCCCCAAAGAGGGCAAGGTGCACGTGGCCCGCGGCGGCGCCTACAACAGCCCCTCCGAGGCCCTGCGGTCGGCCGCGCGCGTCTTCGAAGAGCCCTTCTGGCGCTACGAGGACCCTCAGGAGCCCAAGAGCCAGTGGTGGCTGCCCAAGATGGGCTTCATCGGCTTCCGCATCGCCTGTGACGTCGAGGCCAAGTGACTTCGCCCGCAACGCCCGTCGTCAAAACACCGGCCCCCGACAGCACCAGCGCTGTCGGGGGCCGCGTCGTTGGCTGGCTGGATATCGGCCGAGTGGGACCCGTGGGACAAGCGGACGCGCTGTTCCACCGTGTCCCACCGGTCCCACCCGTCCCGCATTTGACTCCCCCCGCCCGTCGGGCTATGCTCCTCTTCTGCGGGAGGCTGCGTATTCCAAGCCATCGGGAGCCGACGCGCATGCGACGAATCAGCCGGCCATCGAGGCGAAGCGTTCTGAAGACCCTGGCGACGGCCATCGCCGCGCCCTGGATCGTGCCACGCACGGCACTCGGCGCCGAGGGCAAGGTTGCGCCCAGCGACCGCGTGACGATGGGCTTCATCGGCGTGGGAGGCCAGGGCGGCGGCCACCTGGCCGGCGGGGCCTGGACCTATCTCCCCGGCGGATACCTGGGGCGCGACGACGTGCAGATCCTCGCCGTGTGCGACGTCGTGCGCGCCAAGCGCGAAGCCCACACCAAGCGCGTCAACGACCACTACACGCAGAAGTTCGGCAAGGACGGCTATAAGGCCTGCCAGGACTATGTGGACTTCCGCGAGGTGCTGGCCCGCCCCGACAT
Organism: Planctomycetota bacterium; assembly: GCA_035384565.1. Taxonomy (NCBI): domain Bacteria; kingdom Pseudomonadati; phylum Planctomycetota; species Planctomycetota bacterium. The sequence goes on from DAOOIT010000007.1 coordinate 28,125, forward strand.
TGACGCCGTGCTGATCGGCACGCCCGAGCACTGGCACGAGGTGATGTCCACCATGGCCGCCCAGGCGGGCAAGGACATCTATTGCGAGAAACCCATCGCGCTCACCGTGCGCGGCGGGCGGGCGATGGCCGACGCCGTGCGCCGCTATGGGCGCGTCTACCAGGCGGGCACGCAGCAGCGGTCGGAGTACGGCGGCAAGTTCCGCTTCGCCGTCGAGATCGTCAAGAGCGGCCGCATCGGCAAGCTCGAAAAAGTCTACGCCTACCAGAGCTGCGGCACGGGCTTCGTGCCCGACGGCGCGCCGCCGGGCGCCAAGGGCACGCCCGTGCCCGAGGGCTTCGACTGGGACCTGTTCCTCGGCCCGGCCCGCTGGGCGCCGCACGGCGCGGGCGCCACGTATTTCGGGGGGGCGGGCGGCGACACCAACTGGTCGCCCCACCACTACGACATCGCCCAGTGGGGCATCGGCGCCGACGACACGGGGCCGGTCGAGATCTTCCACGAGAAGGGCACGCTGACCTTCCGCTACGCCAACGGCGTTACGCTCTACGCCTGCCCCTATCCCGGCGAGGGCTGGGGGCCGGGGCGCGTGTGCTTCGTCGGCCCCGAGGGGCGCGTGACCGCCGACCGCGACACCTTCTTCACCGTGCCCGCCAGCATCGGCGCGCAGCCCATCGCTGCCGACGAGGCCCACGTCTACTTCTCCAACAGCCACTCGGGCAACTTCCTCGATTGCATCCGCACCCGCAAGAAGACCATCTGCCACGAGGAGATCGCCCACCGCTCGATGAGCGTCATCCTCCTCGGCGGCATCGCCAACCTGCTGCGCCGGCCCCTCAAGTGGGACCCGCAGAAAGAGGAGTTCGTCGGCGACCCCGATGCCAACCGCTATCTCGGCGCCGCCTTCCGCGAACCCTGGCGCGTGTGACGAATGGATAAATGGATGGGTGGATGAATGGATGAAGGAAAGACGGGGGATCGAGCGAGCACCTTCTTGGGCTTCTCTTTCATCCAATCATCCATTCATCCAATCATCCTCCTTCGTAAAGGAGCAAACCTGTGAGAGCCGGCGTCCGCCTCTTCTCCGCCCTTCTCCTCCTTGGCGCCACGCGCCTCGTTGCCGCACAGAGCGAGGAGGAGAAGCTCATCGCCATCCTCAAGTCCGACCGGCCCTCCAACGAGAAGGCCTGGGCCTGCCGCAAGCTCAAGCTCGCGGGCACGCTGGCCTCGGTTCCGGCGCTTGCCGCGTGCCTGCCCGACAAGGAGCTGGCCCACTCCGCCCGCTATGCGCTCGAGACCATGCCCTACCCCGAGGCCGCCGCCGCGCTCCGTGACGCCGTACCCAAGGCCACCGGGCTGACGAAGGCAGGCATCCTTGACTCGATTGGCGACAGGCGCGATAAGGAGGCCGTGCCGCTCCTGGCTCCTCTGGCCGCCGACGCCGACCCGAACGTCGCCTCCTCCGCCGCGGTCGCCCTCGGCAAGATCGGCGGCCCCGAGGCCATCGCAGCCCTCAAGGCCGCGCGGGCGAAGGCCCCCGAGGCGGCCAAGCAGGCCGTCGCCGACGGCCTGCTCCGGTGCGCCGACCAACTCCTCAGGGCGGGCGACAAGCCGGCCGCCGCGGCCCTCTTCAAGCAGGTCCACCAACCTGCCGAGCCGGAGCATGTCCGCACCGCGGCGATGGTCGGCATGCTCCTCGCCGCCGACGACCCGCTGCCAATGCTCGAGGGCAGCCTGTCGGGCAGCGACCGCGCGGCTCACCGCGCGGCGCTCGACGCCCTCCACGAGCTGACGGGCGAGGCCGTGACGAAGGCCGCCGCAGCCCAGATTGCGAAGGCCGAGCCGAAGGTGCAGGTCGCACTCATCGAGGTGCTCGGCCAGCGGGGCGATGCCGCCGCCGCGCCGGCGATCATCGAGGCCACGAAGAGCGCCCAGCCAGCGGTTTGCATCGCCGCGCTCCACGCCCTCGGCTTCCTCGGCGATCCCGCCTCGGTGCCTGTCCTCCTTGAGACGGCCGCGAAGGGGGAAGGCGTCGCTCAGGAGACGGCCAGGGACGCCCTCGCCCGCATCGCGGGCAAAGGCGTGCGCGAGGCCCTCGCCGCGCAGTTGAGCAATGCCGACCCGGCTGTTCAGGCGGAGCTCGTGCGAACGCTCGGCGCCCGCCGCGACACGGCAGCCGTCCCAGCCCTCCTCAAGATGGCGAAGGGCAACGACGCGGCGGCCCGCACCGCGGCCCTTCGCTCCCTCGCACAGCTCGCCGATGAGGCGGCGGTTGGCGACCTCGTGGACCTTCTCGGCCGCGCCGTAGCCGACGCCGATCGCGACCCGGTCGAGAAGGCGCTCGCCGCGATCTGCTCCCGAGCCAAGCGCGCGGATGCGTGCGCGGCGCCGATCCTGGCGGCCCTGAAGACGGCCGCAGTCCCGGCACGCGCCTCGTTGCTCCGCGCCCTCGGGCGCCTCAACGCCCCGGAGGCCCTCCAGGCTCTTCGGGCCGCCACCGAGGACAAGGAACCGACCGTCCGCGATGCCGCCATTCGCACCCTGGCCGAGAACGGGGGGCTGGAGGCCGCGCCCGACCTCTTGCGGCTCGCTCACAAAGCGGCGGAACCGGCCCACCGCGTCCTCGCCCTCCGAGGCTACTGGCGCCTCGTCGGCCTCGCCGCCGACAAGCCGCTCGACGAACGCCTGAAGATGTGCGAAGCGGGCATGGCCGTCTCGGCTCGCCCCGAGGACAGGAAACTCGGCCTCACCGAGCTGGCCAGCGTCCCGCACCCGGACGCCCTGAAGCTTGCCGAATCGCTCCGCGCCGACGCCGCGGTGAGGGCCGAGGCCGAGGCGGCAGCGGTCCGCATCGCCGCCGCGCTCCTCGGCAGCCACAGGGCCGAGGCCCAGGCCGCGCTCGAGCGCCTGGCCGCCGACGGCAGCCCCTCTACACGCGCCGCCGCGCGCAAGGCCCTGGACACCCTCGACCAACTCGTGGGCTTCATCACGGCCTGGCAGGTCGCCGGCCCCTATCGCCAGCAGGGCAAGTCGTGCCAGCAGCTCTTCGACATCCCGTTCCCCCCCGAACAGCCGGATGCGAAGGTCGAGTGGAAGCCGCTCCCGGCCCCCGCCGACCCGGCGCTCGCCTGGCAGGCCGACCTCTTGCCCATCGCCGATGGCGAGCAGTGCGTTGTCTACCTCCGCTCCCGCGTCATCGTCCCGAAGGAGACGAAGGCCAGCCTGGAGATCGGTTCCGACGATGGCGTCAAGCTCTGGCTCAACGGCAAGCTGGTTCACGCGAACAACGTCATGCGCCCCATCGCGGCCGGGCAAGACAAGGCTCAGGCCACCCTCAAGGAGGGCCCGAACGACTTCCTGCTCAAGGTCACGCAGAACAACATGGGCTTCGCCGCCTGCGTGCGGGTGCGCAACGCCGACGGCTCAGTGATTGAGGGCATGCGCTTCCAGGCCGGCCCCTAGTGCTCAACGCGGCCGAAGGGCGTAACCAAGGGGGATGAATGGATGGTTGGATGGATGATTGCCTGACATTCATCCACCCATCCACCCATCTACTCATCCACTCCTGACACGCTACGCCTTCCTCGTTTCCCACTTCCCCTTCGTGAAGTCGGGGATTTCCTGGGGTGCGCCGCCCTCGGCGATGCTCTTGGCCGAGAGCGGGATGATGGCACTCCAGGCCGCGGCATCGGCCGCGTCAATAGGCGGCGGTGTGCCCTTGCGAATGGACTGGATGAACTCGCGGATGGGGAAGTAGTCGGCTCCCTCGTGGCCCGTGGCCTTCGCCTCGGCGCCGTGCTCGGTCCAGAGCGGGTGCTCGAACTCCTTCATGTACTTGCTCAGTTCCTCCCAACGATGCCCCTCGGTGCGGCCGTCGAGCCAGAGGAACTGCTGGCGCGAGTCGTAGCTCGCCCTGGTGCCCTGGAGCGTGTGGTAGGTGGTGGAGACGACGGGGCGGGGCGAGCACATGTCGAACCGCAGGTCAATGAGCGCACCCTTGGCTGTGCGGATGAGCGTGCTCGTCGAGTCGGGCAGGCTGAAGCGGATCTGGCGCGCGGGGTGCTCGGCGGGGAAGCGCTTCGCCACGTAGTCGTTGAGCGCGGCCGAGGGCGTCCCGGCGGCCACGAGCGAGACCATGCGGTCGCCGCGGTTGATCCCAAGCCATTGAGCCACAGGGCCGAGGGAGTGGGTGGGGTAGACGTTTCCGCCGCAGTCGCGCGCCATCTCGCCGCGCCAGGTGAGCGAGCCGTCGCCCTGGAAGAGCAGCGAGCGGCAGTCGTGCACGTAGCCGCACTCGGCGTAGGTGAGCTGGCCGAACAGCCCCCTTTGCACCATGTTGCCGATCATGAGGCAGTGGTACCAGTAGCAGCAGTTCTCGGCGAGCATGTAGACCTTGCCCGTCTCTTCGGCGGCGCGGACGAGGCCCCAGCACTCCTCGAGGGTCATCGCCGCGGCCACCTCGCTGAGGGCGTGCTTGCCGGCGCGCAGGGCGTCAATGGACATGGGGGCGTGCACCTGCATCGGCGTGGTCACGAGCACCGCGTCGAGGTCGTCGCGTTGGAGCATGCGCTGGTAGTCCTTCGGGCCGTTGCCGTAGCCCTCGGGCCTCTTGCCGCCGGCCTTCTCGACGATGTCGGCGCCGCGGGCGAGGGCGGCGGGGCTGATGTCGCACACCGCGGGCACCTCGACACCCGCCTTGAGCGCGACGCCGAGGAGGTAGGAGCCCCGGCCGCCGACGCCGATCACCCCGAGCCGTACGGGCCTCGACGGCTCCTGTCCCATCGCCTGCGCCGCCAGGCCGGCCGCCGCGCCCGCCGCCCCTGCCTTGAGGAAGTCGCGTCGTCTCATCGCAGGCTCCTCTCACACATCGTCCTGCTGCCCAGCCGTTGCCGACCCGCACATGCGGGAAACCCATCGCTTCGTGTATAGATCAATCGCCCACCCCCGTCAAGCGGACGGGTCCGGCCTTGACATTCCAACCGGCGCCGGGTATCATAGCGGGCGACACGTGGGTAGCCCCCCGCGGGGCTCGAAGAGGGAAGACGGTGCAAGTCCGTCGCGGTCCCGCCGCTGTGACCGGGGACGACCGCCGCAAGTGGCCACTGTCCCCCTGAGCCTGGGGCGAAGGGGACGGGAAGGCGCGGCCAGTAGGACGAGCCGGAAGCCAGAAGACCTGCCCACGACACGTCGCATCGGTGTGGCCCTCGCGGACAGGGGCCTCTCCGCTCTGCGCCCGAGCTCCGAGGATGGAAAACGGCATCCCCGGGCCTGTTTCACAGGTCCGGGGATTTTTCGTTCTCGCCCCGCTCGGGCCAGGGCCTGGTCTCCTGTGCCCGGGGCGCACAGTCACCCAGGGCGGCCCCGTTCGGGGCAAGGAGCCGCAGATGACAACGCGGAGCATCGTTGCCATCGCACTGCTGACCGGGGCGTTCGGCCTCGCGCGTGCCGAGGACGCCGCGCCACCACCCGGGCCAGCCGACGACACGCCGAAGGCCGAGGCCACCGAGGAGGAGAAGCCCGAAGAGGTCATGGTCACCGCCACCCGCCTCGAGACGCCCGCCAAACAGGTCGGCAGTTCGATCACCGTCATCACGCGCAAAGAGATCGAACAGAAGAAGCAGGCGACCGTGCTGGAACTGCTCCGCACGGTCCCCGGCGTGGACGTGGTGCAGGCCGGCCCCGCGGGCGGGCAGTCGTCGGTCTTCCTCCGCGGCGCCAAGAGCGAACACACGCTGGTGCTCCTTGATGGCGTGGAGTTGAACGACCCGATCACGCCCGGCCGCTCCTTCGACTGGGCGCACCTCACCGCCGACAACGTGGAGCGCATCGAGGTGCTCCGCGGCCCCCAGAGCACGCTCTACGGCTCCGACGCCATCGGGGGCGTCATCAACATCATCACGCGCAAGGGCCAGGGGCCGCCCCGCGTCACCCTCGGCGCCGAAGCCGGCTCGCGCCGCACCTTCCGCGAAACCCTCTCCGTGATGGGCAGCACACCCGTCTTCAACTATGCGTTGAGCACCGCGCACTTCGAGACGGGAGGCATCTCGGCCGCCGAGCGGCGCGACGGCAACCGCGAGAAGGACGGCTACCGCAACAGCACCTGCTCGGCCAGGCTCGGCTTCTCCCCCGCCGAGAACTTCGACGTGGACCTCATCGTCCGCTGCATCCGCGGCAGGACGGAGAACGACAACTTCGGCGGCCCGGGCGGCGACGACCCGAACTACACGAGCGAGGTCGAGCAGCACTTCGTGCGCGCCCAGGGGCGCCTCCGGCTGCTCGGCGGCGACTGGGAGCAGAAGTTCGGCGTGTCGTACTCCGACCACCATCGCACGACGCGCAACAACCCCGACGCCGCGCACCCGCTGGACCTCGAGCGCAGCGCCTACGACGGGCAGATCGCGCGCTTCGACTGGCAGCACAACTTCCGCCTCCACGAGACCAACACCCTCACCGTCGGCCTCGAAACCGAGCGCGAGAGCGGCAAGTCGCGGTACCACTCCGACGGCATGTGGGGACCCTACGACAGCGCCTTCCCCCGCCAGAGCGCCCGCACCCACAGCGTCTACGTGCAGGACTCCATCGCCCTCTTCGAGCGGTTCTTCGCCACCGTGGGCTTCCGCCTCGACGACCACGAGCAGTTCGGCTCGGCGTTCACCTACCGCGTCGCGCCCACGGTCGTGATTCCCGAGACAGGCACCCGCATCAAGGGCTCGGTCGGCACAGGCTTCAAGGCGCCCACCCTCTACCAGCTCTACGACCCCCTATACGGCAATCCCGACCTCCAGCCCGAGAAGAGCAGGGGCTGCGACTTCGGGGTCGAACAGGACCTCTTCGGCGGCCTCGTGACCCTGGATGCCACCTGCTTCCGGAACCGGTTCAAGAACCTGATTGACTTCGTCTTCGTCGGCTGGTCGGGCAGCTACCAGAACGTCGCCGAGGCCGAATCCAAGGGCGTCGAGCTGGGCGCCACCATGCGGCCGACCGAGAACTTGACACTGCGCGCGACGTACACGTACACTGACACCGAGGACAAAGCCACCGGCCTCGAACTCCTGCGACGCGCCCGGCACAAGGCCAGCGTCGAAGCCAACTACCGCCTCCTGAAGGCCACCAACATCCACCTCAGCGCCGCCTACATCGGGCCGCGCAAGGACCTCTTCTTCGACAACACCACCTTCACCAGCTCGAGGGTCACGCTGGACAGCTACCTCCTGGTCAACCTGGCCGTGACCCACGACGTGACCAAGAACGTGCAGGTCTACGGACGAGTCGAGAACGTGCTCGACCAGCACTACCAGGAGGTGAAGGGCTACGGCGCGCCCGGCATCGGCTTCTTCACCGGCGTGCGCGCCGCCTTCTGACGGCGGAACACGATGCCCATGAGCACCCGCTTCCGTCTTCCGCTGGCCGCATCGGCCGCCGCCCACGCGGCGCTGCTGTGGGCAGCGAGCGTGCTCTACTCGCCATCGGCGCCCGAGCCCGGCGTCGCCCTGGTGGCCGTGCGAATCCTCGACGAGCAGGCCGCTCCCGAGCCGCCCAGGCCCCCGGCCCCCGAGCCGCGGCCTGTGTGGACTCCCCGCCCCGCCTCCACCCCGCCCAGCCGCGCCGCCGCGGCCCCGTCCGAGGTAAGCCGCCCCACGCCTGCGGCTCCCCTCCCCGCCTGGGCCCCCCGCAGCGAGGCGGCGACGCCCGCCCCCGCGTCCAGCCAGGTCGCGGTCTCGCTGCCAACGGCCCCAGGCATCCGGGAGCACATGGCGCTGGTCCCACCGGCCCTGCCCATCCCTGAGGAGCAGCCAGTGACCGGCCAGCCCCGCGTTGTGGACGAGGCGGAGCACAAGGCTCCGAGCGCATCGCAACCCGAGATGGCGGACGAGACAGCCCCTCTCATCCCCTCCAGGCTCCTGAGCTTCCCCCAGCGGTACCCGCCGCAATCCAAGGCGCGGGGCGAGGAGGGAACCGTGGGCCTACTCCTGGAGATCCATGTGAATGGCACGGTGGGCCATGTCGAGATCGTCAAGTCCAGCGGCTACCCCGACCTGGATCGCGCGGCCCAGGTGTCGGTCAAGAACGCCCGCTTCGCCCCCGCCACCCGCCGCGGCAAGCCCGTCCCGACCACCAAGCGCATGGACGTCACCTACCGGCTGGACGACCCGAAAGACGACTGACGAGGCAGGAAGGCTAGGAACCGCCCGGAGGCCAGCTTCCCTGTCTCCGCGGTCTCGCTCGTAGCGTGCCTACCTAACGATTGCCGCCACATAACTATATACGCAGCAATATCTTACGCTCTCCAGGCATTCCCCATCGCATACTTGCTCATCCCACATCTGAGCGCCAATGGCCGGATAGGCGAGAATCGCCAATCCTCGCCTATCTACCCATACTTGCTCACTTCCCCCCTCACAGGGTTGAGCAACTATGGGCGGAGCGCGCCCACCAGGCACCCGCCAGAGGCATTGCGCGGAGCCGCCAGGTCCAAAGGGCCAGGCAAACCCACACCACCCGCCGGGGCAATCGGGTCAGGTTACCCAACCCCTGGGGAGCCTACTTCTTGTTGCCCTTGGGGCGCGGCGGGCGCGACCGCGGCTCGTCGTCGCCCGGGATCGGCACCACGTTCTCCGCGGGAATCTCGACCGTGCCCTTCTCGAAATCCTCGGCCGTGGGGTGAAGCGTGAGGTTGTAGAGGTCGGGGTTCTTCTGCGGGTCCACCATCATCTCGTTCCAGCGGACCAGCTTACCCGTGTAGGTGGCTACGCGCCCGAGAACGGCGGTGGCGGACGACTCGGCGACCGCCCTGGCCTCGTCGAGCGGCTCGCCCTTGCGCACAGCGTACAGCACGTCCACCTGCTCCTGCTGGCTGCTGCTGGGCGCCTTGGGCAGGTCGGCCGGGATGGGCGACTTGGCGGGTTTCGGGAAGTCGTTCCCGCTGGTGCGGCCCTTCTCGTAGACCAGGTCGTGGCCCACCCAGTTCCAGCAGCCGTTGATCTGGCGGCACATGGAGTGGATGTGCACGCCGTCGCCGTAGTCGTAGTCCACGCTGTGGAAGTCGTACATGTCGCCCGCGTTGCGGCGGGCGCGGCCGCCGAAGCCCGCGGCCGAGATGGGCGGATGGCCGGCGAACCAGTTGGCAATATCTATGTTGTGGACATGCTGCTCGACGAGGTGGTCGCCCGAGAGCGCCGTCCAGTCCTGCCACGAGCGCACGAGGTCGTCGGCGGTCTTGGGGTTGATGGGGCTGCGGTGGAACATGTGGGCGATGCAGAAGGACACGCGGCCCGCCACGAGCTTGCCGAGGGCGCCCTCGACGGCCACGGCCTGATGCGTGAGGCGGAAGGGGTGCTCGTGGCGCATCTCGGTGCCCGAGACGATGACGAGGCCCTTCTTCTTGGCCTCCTCGCCCGCGGCGATCACGCGGCGGCACCCCGGCGGGTCCACCGCCACGGGCTTCTCGACGAAGCAATGCTTGCCCGCCTTCACGGCGGCCTCGAGGTGCACGGGGCGGAAGAGCGGGGCCTGGGCCATCAGCACGATCTCCACGTCGGTGCCCAGCAGGCCCTCGTAGCACTTGGGCCCCCCGAAGCAGCGCTCCGGCGGCACGTCGTACTTCTTGCCCGTCTGCTCCGCGCGCTCCTTAAAGTAGTCGGCGAGCGCGACGCATTTGGCCTCGACGCCGAGGAGCTTGGCGGCGAGGAAGTGATCGGCCAGCGCCCCGCGGCCGCGCCCGCCGCAGCCGATGAGGCCGACCTTATAGGTCCTGCCCTGGCCCTTGGCCGTGGCGCCGAGGATCGTGAAGGCGGCCCCGGCAGAGAGGGCGCCCCTCATGACGTCACGCCTCGATGGCACAGTTCGGCTCATTCGTGGTCTCCTCAGGATGCGTACCCCGTGACGCGTGACAAGAAACGGCGAGCAGGACTTGCGTTCTTCTCGGGGCACGCGTCACGCATTATGACTACCCTCCCGAAGGTACCGGAACCTTCGGGAGGGGGAATGCCTTCTCCTCTCACGCGTCACGCATCACGTGTCAGGCTACCCTCCCGAAGGCGTTGCGTAGCCTTCGGGAGGGAGCAACCTGCATGTCTCACGCCGTGCCCGGGATGGGCGCATCGCCGTCCTTGGGGTACTCGATGTTGCCGGTCTCGAAGTCTTCCCACGACGGCTTGAGCATCTTGTTGTAGAGGGCGGGGTTCTTCTTGGGGTCGCCGAACATCTCTTCCCAGGTCATCATCTTGCCGGTGTAGGCGGAGTCGCGCACCATGATGGCCGCGGCGGTGGCCTCGGCCACGCTCTGCGTCTCGTTGAGCTCCTTGCCCTTCACGAGGTAGTAGAGCATGTTGATGTGCTCTTGCATGTGCCCCCCGCCCTTCTGCGGGATCTCGGAGTAGCGGATCGGCTCCTGGAACTTGTAGTCCTTCGGCGCCTGCTTCTCGTAGACGAAGCTCTCGCCCACCCAGTCCCAGCACCCGCCCACCTGGCGGCACATCGAGTGAATGTGGACGCCGTCGCCGTAGTCCACGTCGCCGCTGAAGAAGTCGTACATGTTGCCTGCCTTGCGCCGCGCGCGGCCGCCGAAGCCGACGGCGGAGACGGGGTGGCGGCCGATGAACCAGTTGGCGATATCGAGGTTGTGCACATGCTGCTCGCAGATGTGGTCGCCCGACATTTCGATCCAGAGCTGCCAGTTGCCGCCGCGCACCAGGTCGTCGGGCTTGGTGGGGTTCATCGGGTTGTTGTGGAAGATCTTGCCCATGTTCCAGGCCACGCGGCCGGCGAGCACCTTGCCGACGGCGCCCTCCTTGATGAGCTGGGCCTGGCGGTTGTAGCCCTGCTCGTGGCGGCGCTGGGTGCCGGCCACGACCATGAGGCCCTTCTCCTTCGCCAGCTTGCCGGCCTCCATGACCTTGCGGATGCCGGGCGCGTCCACGCCGATCGGCTTCTCCATGAACACATGCCTGCCGGCCTTGATCGCGGCCTCGAAGTGCGGCGGGCGGAACACGGGGGCCTGCGCCATGAGCACCGTGTCCATCGGCACCTCGAGCAGCTTCTTGTAGTTGTCGGCGCCCCCGAAGCACTTGTCGGCGGGCACGCCGTGGCGCTTGCCGGTGCCCTCGGCGCGGTCCTTGAAGAAGTCGGCGCAGGCCACCACCTGGATCTCGATGCCGAGCTTGAGCTCATCGTTGAGAATCTTCGCCGCCTCGACGTGCTGGCTGAGCGCGCCGCTGCCGCGCCCGCCGCAGCCGATGAGGCCTACGCGGAACACCTTGCCCTGGCCCTTGGCCGTGGCGCCCAGGATCTGGAACGCCCCGAAGGCGGCGCCGGCCGCGGCGGCCCCCTTCATGAAGTCACGCCTCGTCACCTCGCGCTGCTGCGTCACCTCAAGTCTCCTAACGGTGCCTGAACCGGTCAAACTCGGGGTGGGTCCGGCCGGGTCGTCCGCCGTCGGCGCGCGCCGATGCCGCGGAACGCGCCCAACAGTAGCGCGACGCCGCGCGGAAGTCAAGTGCGGAGCCACCGCAAGGGTGCGGGCCGGAATCGTAGGTGGTTTCTGATGCGAGAATCCCTGGAACAGGGGAAGGCCCGCGGCAGAGGTAGCCGCGAGCGTCCCGCTTGCGGCTCCCTTCATCCGTTCGACAAGTGGGACGCTTGTCGCTACGAGAACCCGCAGCAGAAGCTACCTACAGAAATGGCTCACACCCGCCACGGCAAGGGCCGCCCGGCCCACGGGCGTGCGTGAGCGGGCCTACAGCCGCCACGGCTCGCGCAGGGCGCGGCGGCTGAGACGAGCGGCATCGGGGTCGCCGAGGAACTGCTCTGCGAGCGGGTCCCACTTCAGCGGGCGGCCGAGGCGCACCGCCAGATCGCACAGGTGGCTGAGCGTGTCGCTCCGCACGGCATCCTCGATGGGGCTGACAGGCGTCTGGCGGGTCTTCACGCACTGGATGAAGTCGGCCTCCTGGCCGTAGCTCTCCTTGAGGTGCACGTCGCCGGGGCCGAGGGGCGCGGCGCGCAGGGCATCCGGCTCGCAGCACATGCCGCCGTAGTAGACGGCGAGCCAGCCCTCGGTGCCGATGAACTGCGTGTAGTTGCCGAGGCGGGCGAGCTTGGGCTCGGTCTCGGGGGTGACTCCCCATGCCTGGTAGGTGATGACCAGGCCGTTGGCCAGGCGCAGGCGGCAGTTCCAGTCCACCACAGCGTCGTAACGGCCCTGGGTGGGGACGACGCCCGTGCCCTCGACCTCCCAGGGGCCGAGGGTGTGGAGGTCGTAGGCCCAGACCAGCAGGTCAAGCGGGTGGGCGCCCCAGCCGGCGATGAAGCCGAGGGCGTAGTCGTAGCAGTGGTACCAGGAGTCGCCTCCGCTGGCGCAGCCGGTGTAGGGCCGCCAGGGGGCGGGGCCGAGCCAGAGGTCGTAGTCGAGTTCGGGCGGCACGGGCACGGGCTTGGTGTTGCCGCCGCGGGCGCTGTTGGGCGCCTTGACGCGAATCTCCTTGATCTGGCCGAGGCGGCCGCTGCGGACGAGTTCGCAGCCGAGGCGGCAGTTGCCCATCGAGCGGGCCTCGGTGCCGTACTGCACCACGCGGCCCAGGCGGCGGGCCGTCTCGCGGCACGCGATGTCCTCTGCCAGGCTCACGCCGAGCGGCTTCTCGACGTGCACGTCCTTGCCGGCCCTCATCGCCATCACCGCCATCGGCACGTGCCAATGGTCGGGCGAGGCGATGCCCACGGCGTCAATGTCGGGGCGGGCGAGCAGGTCGCGGAAGTCGGCGTAGGCGGCGCAGTCTCTGTTGCCGTAGCCCTGGTCCACGATGGCCTTGGCGCGCTCGCGCACGTGCTTCCACACGTCGCACACGGCCACCACCTGGGCGTCGGAGCAGGCCATCTGCTCGCGGGCGTTCTGGAGTCCGCGCGGCCCGACGGCGATGTAGCCGGTGGCCACACGCTCGTTGGCCGGCGCGCGGCCTTCGGCCCCCAGCGCCGCCGAGGTGAGGACGTACGGCGCGGCCAGGCATCCTGAGAGACTTCCCAGGAAGCGTCGGCGGCTGCACGCCTGGGCTCGCGGTCTGCTCATGGCCTTCTCCCGACACGAGCCGGATGCGGGTTACTTCGCCTGGGCTTCCTCGGCGGCGAGACGCTCGGAGTACTCCTTCCACGCCGTGGCCGACTGGGTGAGGAAGACGAGCGGGTCGCCCTTGAGGCCGTAGCACTGAAGCCCGACGGGGCCCCTGAAGCCCACGGCCTTGGTCTTCTTCAGGTAGCCATAGACGTCGAAGTCGCCCTTGCCCAGAGGCTGGATGAGCCGGTCCCAGCCCATGCTCTGGCCCTTCTCCTTCTTGTCGGCGCCGTTGACTGTGACGACGAAGAGGTAGGGCGCGACCTCTTCGAGAATCTTGTCGAGTTCCGGCCCCTGGTCGTTCATCAGCTCGTGGCAGAGGTTGATGGTGAGGCCGACGGCTTTGTGGGCGACCTTCTTGACGAGCCTCGCGCCCTCGCGGGCCGTGGCGATGTAGTTGCCGGTGTGCGGATAGATGGAGATGCGGACGCCCGCCTCTTCGGCCACGGCGCCCAGGTCGCGGAGAATCTCGACGGCCTTGGCATCCTCTTCCTCGATCTTCGCGCGGTTGCCGCTCACGGTGAGCCAGAAGACGGTGTCGGTGCCCTTGATGCTGCGAATCTGGTCCTTCAGGTTGGCGGCGTAGGGCGGATCCTTGTCCACGTTGAAGCCTGTGTAGATGTTCTTGATGGTCGCGTAGCCGAGCTCCGTGAGCTTCGCGTCGGGCAGCGTGGCGCAGTAGGGGAAGAACGGGTTCGTCAGCCCCTTGCCGCTTTCGGCGGCCTCGCCCGCCGCGGCCGCCGCGAATGCCCACGCCATCACGCCCGAGCCGAAGAGTAGACACGCCGTCCTCATTGGCTTCACTCCTTCCTGTCGGCCGCTCCACATTCGCACACGCGACACTGAGGCTATCGCCCGCGGCCGCGAATGTCAAGATTGACTTGAGGATTGCCCGTGCCTCGGCTACAATGCGGGGGATGGGAAGGCCGCACACCAGGAGATGGAGCATGCGCGAAGGAATGAGCCGCCGGGAGTTCGTGAGGAGCACCGTCGCCGCATCGGCCGGCTCGGCGCTGGCGTTCGGCGCCGGCGCCGCACGGGCGGGCGAGGCGCCGGCCGGCCCGGCCAAGCCGCTGCTGCCGACGGGCAAGATCGGCAAACTGGCCATCACACGCCTGATCCTGGGCGGCAACCTGCTGGGGCGCTACAACCACGCGCGCGACCTGCGCTACGTCCTCCGACTGGTGAAGGAGTACAACACCGACGAGAAGATCCTCCAGACCCTCGCCCTCGCCGAGGCCAGCGGGATCAACACCGTGTCGGTCCACGTGAGTAACGACACCCGTCGCTTGCTCAAGGAGCACCGCGAGAAGCGCGGCGGCAAGCTCCAGTGGATCCTCTACCCGACGAGCAACATCGAGGATTGGGCAGGCTACAGCCGCGACGTGCAGCAGATCGCCGACGACGGGGCCGAGGCCTGCTACGTGTGGGGCGTGCACACCGACGGCCTGGTGGCGAAGGGCAAGCTCGACGTCGTCGCCAAAGCCGTCGAGCTGATCAAGGCCAACGGCATGCCCGCGGGCGTCTGCGCACACGACCTCCGCGTGATCCAGGAGTGCGAGAAGGCCAAGGTGCCCGTGGACTTCTATATCAAGACCTTCCACCATCTGAAGTACCCCAGCGCAAAGATGGATTACGATTCGATCTGGTGCCGCAATCCCGAGGAGACGGCGGCATTCATGGCGTCGGTGGAAAAGCCCTGGATCGCCTTCAAGGTGATGGCGGCCGGGGCCATCCCCCCGAAGGACGCCTTCCGCTTCGCCTTCGAGGGCGGCGCCGACTTCATCTTCGCGGGGATGTTCGACTTCGACATTGCCGAAGACGTGCAGATCACCCGCGACATCCTGGCGGGCGAGCCGAAGCGCTCGAGGCCGTGGCGGGCGTGAAGGAAATCGCTTCCTCCCGAACGTTCCAATCCGTTCGGGAGGGTAGGTTGGGGCGTCCGCTGCGTTACCCTCCCAAAGGTATTGGAACCTTCGGGAGGGAGCATAGCCAAAGGAGAGCACAATGCCTGGCGATCTCAGCCGACGTGACTTCGTGAAGGGTTCGGTCGCTGGCGCGGCGTTGGCGGCTGGGGCGGGCGCGCTCGGAGCGGCCGCGCCCACGGCCCCCGCGGGCGACGCGCTGCCGAAGGGCAAGATCGGCAAGATGGAGATCAGCCGCATCCTCCTCGGCGGCAACCTGCTCACCCACTTCACCCACAGCCGCGACCTGCGCTACGTCTACGCCCTCGCCGCACGCTACAACACCCCCGAGAAGATCATCGAGACCATGGCCGTCGCCGAGGCCAACGGCATCAACACCCTCGTCATCCACACCGTGCCCGCCGCCCTCAAGCTCCTCGAACAACACCGCAAGAACGGCGGCAAGATGCAGTGGATCATCTGCTCCACCGCGCCCATCGAGGACGTGAACAAGTACAGCCAGTCCGTTCAGCAACTCGTGGACATGGGCACCGACGCGATCTACGTGTGGGGCGTTCACGCCGACGGCCTCGCGGGCGCCAAGGTGGGCGTCCTGGCCAAGGCCGTCGAGATCATCAAGGCCAGCGGCGCCCTGTGCGGCGTCGGCGCGCACCAGCTCGCCGTCGTCCAGGCCTGCGAGAAAGAGAAGATCCCCAACGACTTCTACATCAAGACCCTGCACCACCACAACTACCCCAGCGCCAAGCTGAACCACGACTCGAGCTGGTGCTCGAACCCCGAGGAGACGATCCAGACGATGGAGGCGGTGGAGAAGCCGTGGATCGCCTTCAAGGTGATGGCCGCCGGCGCGATCCCGCCCGAGAACGCCTTCCGCTACGTGTTCGAGGGGGGCGCCGACTTCAGCCTGGCCGGCATGTTCGACTTCGAGATCGCCGAGGATGTGGCAATCGCCAGGCGCGTGCTGGCCGGCATCAAGGACCGCAAGAGGCCGTGGAGGGGATAGCCGGCCGCCATTTCTGAGGCGGCAAATGGAATGGCACGGACACACAGGGACTCACACGGTCTGAAGCCACTCCAGGTAGAGGTGGGCTCGTCGGTGAGTGTCCATGAATGTCCGTGTGGTCTTTTCCCATCGCTAGGCGGTTGAGAACGTGAAACGCAGGGAGTTCCTCGAGGCCGGCGCCGCCGGAGCGGGTCTTGTGCTCCTCGGCGCCCACGCCGCCGAGTCGGGCAAGGCGCCCTCCGATGCCCTCCACGTCGCCCTCGTCGGCGCGGGCGACCAGGGGCGCGTGCTCATCAACTCCACGCTGCCCATCCCGGGCGTCCGCTTTCAGGCCATCTGCGATGCCTGGCCCTATCGCCGCCAGGGCACGAAGTACTACCTCAGCGTCTACAAGCACAAGGCCAACGACTACGCCGATTATCGCGAGATGCTCGACAAAGAGAAGGGCCTCGACGCCGTCCTCGTCGCCACGCCCGACGACGTCCACGCCGAGCAGGCCGTCGCCTGCCTCAAAGCCGGGCTGCACGTCTACTGCGAATGCCCGATGGCGAACACCGTCGAGAGCGCCCGCGCGATGGCCCGGGCGGCCAGGGAGACGGGCCGCCTCCTCCAGATCGGCTATCAGCGCCGCAGCAACCCCCGCTACATCCACGCCCTCGACAAACTGCTCCGTGAGGCGAAACTCCCGGGGCGCCTCACCCACCTCAACGCCCAGTGGTGTCAGCCGGTCGCCGACGACCTCGGCTGGCCCAAGGCCGCCGCGATGGGCGATGCCGAGCTCAAGCCGTTCGGCTACGCCAGCATGCACGAGCTGCGCAACTGGCGGCACTTCCGCAAGCACTCCGCCGGCCTCTTCGCCGGCCTCCTCGGCCACGCGCTCGATGTCGCCAACTGGTTCCTCGGCGCGCCCCCCAAGAGCATCCTCGCAGCAGGCGGCACCGACTTCTACAAAGGCCGCGAGTGGCCCGACAACGTGATGGCCGTGATGGACTACGAGACGCCCGATGGAGTCATCCGCGCCGCCTACCAGGTGCTCACCACCACCACGGCCGGCGGCGTGGCCGCTTTCGAGCAGTTCATGGGCACTGAAGGCTCCCTGCGCATCTCCGAGTTCCCCAGGTGGACCAAGCTCTTCCACGAAGCCCACGCGCCCGACTGGGACAAGTGGGCCCGCCTCAACTACGTGGTCAAGGAGCCGCTGCCCGCGCCCGAGAAGAAGGAGATCGAGGAGGGCAAGCCCGAGGACCCCAACGTCGTGAAAAGCCGCGAGACGGGCCTGGTCTTGAGCTATGACCTGCCCGTCGTCCTCGACAAGCTGCCCCACCAGCCGCACCTGGAGAACTTCCTCGACGCCGTCCGCGGCAAGGCCAAGCTCACCTGCCCCGCCGAAGCCGCCTTCCCCGCCACCGTCGCCGCCCTCAAGGTGAACGAGGCCATCGAGGCGAAACGCCTGGTCGTCCTATCCCCCGCGGATTACGCTACCTGATGGGTGGTTGGCCTGTCGGCTGCTCCCCCCGGCCCCTATTGGAACGAGGATTTCATACTTGAACAAGTATGCAAAACTGCCTGGCGCTTTCGCGCGAAAGCGCGACACCACTACACCACGGCCACGCCGTGCAGCAGGCGCAATCACGGTATCGTTGTACAGATGCCCGTTGGGGGGCAGAGCAGGCGTGCCGAAGCACCGGAGCGGCGGCAGCATGAGCGAATCTCCTCGTCGCCCATCACCATGAAGGCGGTGGAGAGGGCATCGGCGACAGCAGCGCTGGGAGCGATGGCCCAGGCGCGGAGGCGGCCCTCGGCGGGGCGGCCGGTGCGCGGGTCAATGATGTGGCTGCCCTTGACCCCAAGGCCCGAGGCGCCAAGGGCCTGGTTCGCGAGCACGAGGCGCTGCGGGGCATCGCCGGGGCCGAGTTCCGCGGCCCAGCCTTCCTCGTCGGACGGGGCGTCGAGCGCGAGAAGCGTACTCGTGCTGGCGCAGAGCAGCGCCGAGCCAATCCCCCACTCGCGGAGCAGCGTGGCCATGCGGTCGAGGGCGAAGCCCTTGCCAATGCCGCCGAGGTCCAGGTGAACGCCCTCGGCGAGGACGCGAACGGTATGAGCCTCCCCGTCGAACTCGATCAGTGGGGGTGCTGCGCCGCTGCGCATGGGCGTGGCGACAAACGCCCCGCCTGTCGTCGGCCCGCAAGCGGGATGCTTGCGGCTACGGGCGCGCCCGCGGGGCGTGACCCCTTCTGACCTGCCAGCATAGGCGATGTCGAAGGCGTCGGCGGTGTCGCAGCGGACCTGTTCGGCGATGCGGATGCACTCGAGGGTGTCGTGATGGACGAACGTAGCCTCGCCAACACGCAGACGGTTGATGCGCCAGATGTCGCTGCCCTCGGCGAAGCGGCTCAGGCGGGCCTCGACGCGGTCCAACTCGGCGAATGCCTCGGCCGCCGCCTGACGGGCATAGGCCGCCTCCTCATCGGCGATGACCATCCGGAAGGTCGTCGCCATCGCGTCGTGGGTAAGGGTGGTGCGCATGGGGTCCTGGGGCAACCCGTCAGACCTGTCCCACCAGTCCGGCTTGCCTGACCTGTCCGACGTGTCCCACCTGTCGCACTTGTGCGCTCAAGGGCAAGCGCTCACAGTTCCCATCCCTTTCTCGGCTCGCGGCTGACCCAGCGGTTGACCTCGGGGAGGTTGGTGCACTGGAGCTTCTCGCCGTCCCACTCGACCTTCTTGCCGACACCCGCTCGGATGGCGACGTGGCCGACGTAGATGCACTCCATCATCGGACAGGCGAAGCCCGGGAAGTTCGAGATGGGCGGCTCGCCGCCCTCCTTGCAGGCGCGGATGAAGTCGCCGTGGATGCCGCCCTTGGGGCGCGGCAGAGTCCGCGGCGGCACGGGCGTGGCCTTGTGCTGCTCCTCGGGCAGGATGCGGGGCGCGCCGCCGTGGGAGCCGACGTGGATGATGCCCTTCTCGCCGACGAAGAGCGACGCGGCGTCGCCCAGCCGCCGTTCGTACTTCTTCTCCAGCTCCAGGGCGAGCTTCGGACGGTTGAGCTGCTCGGGCGGGGCGCCCTGGCTCTTCGTTGGGTCCTTGGCCTTCGCGTAACTGCCGTCGTACCAGATGACGGTGGCGGGCGGGAGGTCGCCCCGCTGTGGGAAGTCGTAGCGGATGATGACGCGTGCGGGGAAGCGGTCGTCGCTCGCGTCGTCCATCTCGAGGACCTCGACCGTCCTGGGCGCGCCGAGCTTGAGGGCGAAGAAGACGGCGTCGAGCATGTGGGTGGACCAGCCGCCGATCGAGCCGGTGCCGAAGTCGCACCAGCCGTGCCAGGTGCCGGGGTGGAGGCCGGCGTGGTAGTCGCGGTAGGGGGCGGGGCCGAGCCAGAGGTCCCAGTTGAGCCCCGCGGGCACGGGCTGCGCGGGGGGCCGCTGCATCGAGCCGCCGAAGCGCCCTGTCCAGGCGTGCCAGGAGTGGACCTCCAGGAGCTTGCCGATGGCGCCGGCCGCGAGGTATTCGGCCAGGGCCTGGTCGCCGCCGGCGGCGAGGCCCTGGTTGCCCATCTGGGTCATCACCTTGGGGTTCTGGCGGCAGGTCTCGGCCAGTTTCCTGGCCTCGCCGATGTTGTGGGTGACGGGCTTCTCGCAGTAGACGTGCACGCCCGCCTTCACCGCCAGCGTGCAGGGCAGGGCGTGATGGTGGTCGGGCGTGGCGATGAACACCGCGTCGAGGTCCCTGCCCATCTTGTCGAAGAGCTGCCGGTAGTCGGTGAACAGTTTCACGCTCTCGGGCTTGAAGTCGGTGAGCTTGTTCTTCTCGGCGTAGCTGGCGATCCACTTGAGCGTGCTGGCCGCCTGCTTCTCATCGGCGTCCACGAGGGCGACGAGACGTTCCTGGGCGGCGATGGGCAGGTGCGCTCTGCCGCGCCCGCCGCAGCCGATGAGGGCGGTGCCGAGCTTCGAGTTGGGCGCATCGGCGGCGAGAATGGTCAGGCGCCTGACGGCGCAGGCGCCGGCGGCGCCGGCCACGCGACCGAGCCATTGGCGACGAGAGAATCGAGCTTGCATGGCGCAGGCACTCCATCGAGAGCATGGGGGTCAGACCAGTCGGACGTGTCGGACCTGCCCGACGAGAGCAGCCAGCCGCTTGCCCTGTCGAGACCGCCTGGGCTCTACTTCGCCGGCTCGCTCAGGAAGATGAAGGTGCCCTTCTTGTTGCCCACGATCACGTCGGGCACCTTGTCGCCGTTGAGGTCGGCCGCGGCCACCTGGGTGCCCACGCCCGAGTTGTCGTCCACCTTCAGCGGCGTGAACTCCACGCTCTTGTCGGGATTGCGCTTCACGATGAACCAGTAGACCACAGCAGGCGCGTCAGGTTCGGCGTCGCCGGTCGGGCCGTGCGCCCAGAAGCGCTTGCCCGTCAGGATGTCCAGCACGCCGTCGCCGTTCACGTCGGCCACGTCGAAGCCGTGTAGCTGGCTGATGCGCAGCGCGTCGGACTGGAGGTCGGGCTTGACGGGCAGGATGACGTTCTGCTTCCAGGTGATCTCGCCCTTGTCGTCCTTGAGCTGCTTGTACCACACGAGGCCGTACTGATGGCACTGCCAGGTGGTGACCACGTCGTTGAGGCCGTCGCCGTCAATGTCGTAGGTGAACATCTGGGCGGCGGCGGCGGCGAACTGGAAGGGGTGCTTCTTCCAGGGGTCGCCGGGCTTGGCGTCGGCCGGCTGCTCCCACCAGCCGCCCTGCTCGAGCAGGTCGTTGCGCCCATCGCCGTTCACGTCGCCGAAGCCGATGCCGTGCTGGAACTTGCCGTAATTGCCCTTCGGCGTCACAGGCACGAACGTCCACGGCTCGTAGGGTTTCGCGGTGTCATACGTCGCATAGCCGAAGAAGCCGTCCATGTTGAAGATCAGTTCGGGCTTGCCATCCTTGTTGATGTCACCCCACATCGGCGACTCATTGTCCACGGCCTTGAGGGCCAGGTGAGCCTTCCAGTGACCCTCCTTGCCCTGAGGGTTCTCATACCAGGAGCCCGCGGCGCCGGGGAAGGGCACGTAGAAGATGTCGGGCCAACCATCGCCGTTGAAGTCGCCCGTGTAGGTAAGGAAGTTGTCCGAATACCCCTTGGGGTCGAAGGCCTTGGGCGGCCGCACCGCGTGGGACTTCTGGAAGTCCGGCCCCTCGTACCAGAACGGCCCCGACACCACGTCGAGCTTGCCGTCCTTGTTGAAGTCGGCGTAGTAGGCTCCCTCGCAGTAGAACTTGTCGGTGATCGTGAGCTTCTTGTAGCTCGGCAGCGCCGCGCCAGCGAAGGCGCTCGCCACGCCAACCACCATCACAGCAAGCCCCAGTCTCTTCATGCTTTTTTCCTTCCTGCTGTTGGTACGCGTCCGACGGGTTTCCTTCGTTCTCGGGACCGCGGTGGGTCACATCGTCTGGATCAGGAGCTCGCCAGGCTTGACGCTGGGCGAACGTTCAGAGAGCCGAAGGATTTCCACACCGACAACGTGGTTCTCGCCGTCGAAATCCGGCACAACGCCCGGCGCTACATCCTCGGATTCGACGATAGGGGACTCGTCAAGCCGCAGATAGAGGGCGTCGGCGCTCCTGTCCACCTTCAGCCTCATGGCAGGTCCCTCACTCTCCGGTCGAAGAACGCGGTGATCACCAGCACGGGCCGGACGCGGGGATTCGCTGCGACTCGACGGACACGGTTGCCGTGCTCTGGAACCCGGGCAAGAAAGTGCTCGAGATCCGAATCCCCCGCATCTGCTTCGGTCCTCTCGGGGACCGTCACCACACGCCCCCGCCGCTCGATCGGGATCCGACGTTCCTCGATCGCGTCCCGCACGTCTTGGGTGAAGTCAAGTTCCACAACGCGGCCCTTCACCCCTGCACACCCCCCAGGATAGCGAGAGGCCCGCCGAGTGTCAACACGCCTCAAGCATCACACCCTCGCCGGCTCGCCGCCCTGCGCCAACGACCTGCTCCCCGCCTCCAGCACCCTGACCACGCGCACCCCATCCGCCCCGTCGCTGCGCGGCTTCGTATCCTTCACGATACACTGGATGAAGTGCTGACACTCGAGCTGGAGCGGCTCGCCGCCGGGCACCTGCGGGATCAGGATGTCGCCCGTGCGCAGCGTGATCGCCTCGATGTAGCTCTCCACGCTCTTGCGCTGCACGTCGGCCCCCTTGTCGTAGATGCGGATCTTCTCCGAAGCGTCCATGTCGTCGAAGACCACCATCTTCTGCGAGCCGACGAGGGTGACCTTTCGAATCTTGTGCGGGTCGAGCCACGACACGTGGATGTGCGCCATCCGCCCGTCGGCGAACTTCAGGTTGGCGAACACCACGTCCTCGATCCCCTCCTGGAGGTAGGCGTGGCCCGTGGCCGACACGCTGGCGGGCGTGGCGTCGAAGAGGTAGCAGGCCACCGAGATGTCGTGCGGCGCGAGCGACCACCAGGCATTCTCCGTGCTCCGCACGATCCCCAGATTCACCCGCTGGAAGTAGAGGTACAGCGTCTTGCCCACTGTACCGCGGGCGATCAGGTCCTTCATGTAGTTCACGGCGGGATGGTACTCGAGCAGATGGCCGACCATAAGCTTGCGGCCCCTCGAGGCGGCCAAGTCGGTGAGTTCCTGGGCCTGGGCGGCAGCGAGCGTAAGCGGCTTCTCCACGTACACGTGTTTGCCCGCCTCCAGCGCGGCCTTGGCCACGGCATAGTGGGCAGGGGCGTCCACCGCCACCACCACGGCGTCCACGGCGGGATCGTGCAGCGGGCCGGCCAGTTCCGTCACCGCCCGCGCCTTGGGATAGGCCTGAGCCATGGCCAGGCGGGCCTTCTCGTTCGTGTCGCACACATAGCGCAGCTCGGCCCCTGGCAGCGCGGCGAAGTTCCGCACCAGGTTCTTGCCCCAGTTCCCCGCCCCGATCACGGCCACGCCGACCATGGTCTCCTCCTTCTCCCTGGTTCCGAGCCGCCCCCTATCCTTACCAAATGCCCCCACTGTTGTCAAAGGCCCCGCCCTTCCCTGCTCCTCTCGTCCCTGCCCTCCGCGTGGGGACGCGACGGCCGGCCGCTCCGCGGCCAGAAGGAGAGAGTCTCACGCGGAGGCAGCAGGGAGAGTAAGGGGGAGCATGCAGGGAAGACCGACGGAGAAAGCCGATGGCGCGGGTCGGTGATCGCGGGCGGCATGTGCGCGTGGTAGCAGCCCAACGAGGTGCGGCATGACCCGAAGAGGCGTCACTCCGGGCGAAGCGCAGCGAAGTCGAGGAGTCTCTCCTTCCTTGCGCCCGGGGCACGGAGAGATGCCTCAACTTCGCTGCGCATGGCAGATGTCGCGCGAGGGGGACGAGGGCTCCCCTCCCGAAGGCGTTGGAAGCCTCGCGAGGGCGCTTGTGGAGAGGGAATCTCCCTACTTGATCGCCACCTCGTGGCCCTTTTCGGCGCTGAGATAGAGGGCGTCGAGGATCTGCTGGACGGCCAGGCCGTCCTCGCCGGGGGCGGGGTTCGGGGCACCGTGGATGCTCTCGATCCAGCTCCGCATCTTCACGGCGAAGCCGTCCTCCTTCTCCAGCACCTTGGGCTCGATGTTCACCATCTTGCCGCAGTAGTCGGTGAAGATGCGCGGCGGGCCGCCGCCCCACGACGCGCCCGCCTTGGTGCCCATGAGCGTGGTCTTAAAGATGTCGTTGTCTTCCATGTGTGCGGCGAAGCTGGCCTCGATGACGAGCGTGGCACCGTTGTCGAACCGCACAAGGCCGATGGCCAGGTCCTCGACCGTGTAGGTCTTGTAGTCCCAGTCGCCCCAGGGGGCGGTGGCCTCGGGCTTCTTGTTGCCGAGGTAGGTGTAGCAGTTGGCGCTCGCGGCGACGGGCTTGGGCTTGCCCATGAGGTAGTGGCTGACCTCGATGATGTGGACGCCGATGTCAATGAGCGGCCCGCCACCCTGGAGGTCCTTGCGGCCGAAGACGCCCCACGACGGGATGCCGCGGCGGCGCAGCGCCTGGGCGCGCACGTACACGATATCACCCAGCTTCCCCTCCTCGACGGCCCGGCGCACGAACCGCGCTCCGGGGTCGAAGCGCTGCTGGAAGCCAATCGTGAGCACCTTGCCCGCCTTCTTCGCCGCCTCGCACATGGCCTTCGCCTCGCGAGCGTTCATGGCCATGGGCTTCTCGACAATCACGTGCTTGCCGGCGCGCAGGGCGTCCAGGGTCGGCTTGTAGTGCAGGTAGTTGGGCGTACAGACGCTCACTGCGTCGAGGCCCTTCATCTTGAGCATCTGCGTGTAGTCGGTGAAGGTCTTGACATCCTGAAGCTGCTGCTCCCTGATGCGGGCGTCCATCGCGGCCTGCGACACATCGCTCAGGGCGACGACCTCCACGTCCTTGACCAGCTTGAGGTACTTGATGTGGGTGCCTGCGATGCCGCCCGAGCCAATGAAGCCGACTCTCACCTTCTCGCTCATCCGCGTTCTCCAGGCTGCGTGGGTGCGACGGCAGGCCCGACCCGAGGTCGGCCGCCGTCGGCGAATGGCCTCATAGGTTAGCCGCGGGGGCTCGAAAAGTCAACTGTCCCTCAAACGCCCGCGGCGGGAGGTAGCGACCCGATTCGCGGCTTGACTCGGAATGGGGGGGCTGGTCTATAATGAGACGCGCCCCGACCCGGGCGGGCCGCCGCATGATGCCAGTGGCGGGGCAGGTCCTGTTCTCCCACGCACTGGAGCTCTGCAATCCATGGCCACGGTTCGCTGCCCCTGCGGGCGCAGCTATACCATTGCCGACGAGCGCCTGGGCCAGAAGGTGCAGTGCGCCGCATGCAAGCGAGCCTTTGTGGCGGCGGCGGATGCCGCGCAGCGAACCCGGCCGGCGAAGGCGCCGCCTCGCGCCGCCGCCCCGGCCGCCCGGCTCAAGCTCGGCGAACTGGCCGTCTCGCGCGGCCTCCTGACGCGCGAGCAGCTCGATGCCTGCCTGAGGCACCTCGAGCGCGTCCGCAAGCTGCCGGGGCAGGAGGACCTGCGCCTCGGCTCCGTGCTGGTGAGCAAACGCCTGATCACGGCGGCGCAACTCAACGCGCTGCTGGGCGAGCAGAACCGCGGCGCGCTCGCCGCCGCAGCGGCGGCGATTGACCTCACGCCTCGCTCGGCTCCGGTGACCGACGAACAGCGCGCGGCCCTGCGCCGCTCGGTCGAGGCCGCTGCGAAACAAGAGGACCAGCGCCGCGAGGCCGAGGCCCTCCTCAAGCCGGGCCTGCTCGACCGCGTGCACACGCGCCACTTCACCATCCCGGCCGCCCTCCTGCTGGCCGTGGCGCTCGTGATCGCCCTCTGGCCCGCCCCAGCCCCTGTGCGCGTGTTACGGGCCTACCTGGAGAGCTGCGACGAGGCCAACGTGGCCCCCGATGCGACCCTCGCCATCGCCGATCTGGGCCTCGCAATCCGCGAATACAAGATCCTCAAGCGGTTACCCCCCCAAACCTATGATTACAGCGAGGCCCTCGCCACCTTCCCGGCCGACGAGGTGGACCACTGGTTCACACTCCTGGACACCTCGTCCCTTCCCACCGCCCAGTACAACACGCTGCTGCTCCTGGCCCCCGCGATCCCCGAGGAGCACTCGCCGAGGAAGATCGGCGGGCTCCAGATCACCGTGCAGCCCATCATGTGCCACCTGGTGTTCCGCCAGCGCGGCATGGCCATGTACTCCGAGGGGCGGTACCGCTTCACGCTGCTCAAGGCCACAAGCCCCACCTGGCGCTGCGACTGGAAGGTGGCAGCCTGCGACCCGGCTCCCGACTGACAGTAGTGCCCAACAGGGTGCCCGCCGGGCGCCCGGCAGTCGCCTCCGCCGCCGGCCGGCCGGGGCGTCGCAACCGGAGAAATGAGAGGGCCGATTTTCGCTTGAAATTTGAAGCCCAATCTGTTACCTTCTCGGGAGTTAGGAGCCAGGCGGTGGTGAGGAGCCTGCCCGTGCCCGAGGGACCTGTGCTCGTCGGGGTCGCCGGATTCGTGCAGGGCGAGGAATACCCGCTGTGGCGCGGGGCCACCGTGGTGATCGGGCGCAGCCGCAGTTGCGACATCTCGCTGCGGCGCTGCAAGGCGTGGCTCGCCCTGGCCCCGGAGCAGCGCGACGAGGAGCGCGACTTCAAGACCGTGTCGCGCAAACACGTGCGCCTCAGCTACAGCGACGAGCGCTGTGTCGAGATCGAAGACCTCAGTTCGAACGGGACCTATCTGGACGGGCTCAAGATCACCCGTGTCGTGGTCCAGGACCTCCAGGAGCAGAGCCACGAGCTGCTGCTGGGCACCCGCGAACGGCTTCGCCTGGAGTGGAGATCGCAAGGGTAGACGGCCCGGCCCGCCTCCCCGGCCAGAAACAGCATGAGCGACACGTTCACCTATCGGGGCGGACACCTGGTGTGCGAGGAGCGCGATGCTGCCGACATCGCGCGCGAGGTGGGCACCCCGTGCTACGTCTACAGCCGCCAGGCCATCGAGGGCAACTACCTTGCCCTCGCTCACGCCTTCGCCCCGGCCGCGCCCCTCATCTGCTACTCGGTGAAGGCCAACAGCAACCTCTCCATCCTGCGCCTCCTCCGAGACCTGGGCGCCGGCTTCGACATCGTCTCGGGCGGCGAACTCTACCGCGCCCAGGCCGCGGGAGCCGACCCCGCCAAGATCGTCTTCGCCGGCGTGGGCAAGACGCGCGCCGAAATCCGCCAGGCCCTCGAAGCCGGCGTGCTGATGCTCAACGTCGAGTCCGAGCCCGAGCTCGCCGCCATCAACCGCGAGGCGGCCGACCGCCGAGTGCAGGCACGCGTCGCGCTGCGTCTGAACCCCGATATTGACCCCAAGACTCACCGCCACATCACCACCGGCAAGAAGGAAACCAAGTTCGGCATTGACCTGGAGAGCGCTCGCAACCTCGTGGCCAGGGTGGCCGAATGGCCGCACGTGCGCCTCGTGGGCTATCACGCCCACATCGGCTCCCAGGTCACCGACCCCAAGCCCCACGCCGCCTCCCTGGGCAAGCTCATCGCCTTCGCGACTGATTGCGTGCCGGCCAACAGCGCCATCGAGTGGGTGAACATCGGCGGCGGGTTCGGCATTGACTATGTGCCCGGGCAGGCGCCGCCGCCCAGCGCGTTTGCCGAGTTGCTGCTGCCCATGCTCGCGGCGGCCCCCAAGCGGCTGAAGCTCATCATGGAGCCCGGCCGCTTCATCGTCGGCAACGCCGGCGTGCTCCTCACCCGCGTGGTCTACGTCAAGCGCAACCGCGATGGCCGCCGCTTCGTCATCTGCGACGCCGCGATGAACGACCTCATCCGCCCCGCCCTCTACGATGCCCACCACAGGGTCTGGCCCGTCGAGAGCGACCAGCCCTTTGCGAGCGACGGCTTCAGCCCCGCCGACATCGTTGGGCCGGTGTGCGAGAGCGGCGACTACTTCGCCAAGGACCGCCCGCTGCCCGAGGTCGCCGAGGGCGACCTGCTGGCTGTCTTCGGCGCGGGCGCCTACGGCTTCGCCATGAGCTCGAACTACAATAGCAGGCCCCGCGCCTGCGAGGTGGTGGTGGACGGACGCCAGATCCGCGTCGCGCGGCGACGCGAAACCTATGAGGACTTGGTTCGCCAGGAGACCCTGTGAGGCCCCAAGCCACTAAGGAGGATTCCGGGATGCTCACGCTGCGAGCACGTGTCACGTTCGGCCTCGCCATGGCTGTCGCCGTCGCGGGCTGCGTGGAGGTCGAGGTCCGCCGCACCCTCGCGCCAGACCTGTCGGGCCGCGAAACCATCACGCTGCGGGCGCCAAAGACCGCGCGCACGGACGCCTTCCCGGGCCTCTTCAGCGGCGGCACCTGCCTCCCGCCAACCGTCCAGGCCGCGGCGGGCGACCTCGTCCTTCATTCTGCCGCGATCACATTCCCCGACGTGACCCGCTTCCGGCACCAAGCCGAGTTCCTCGCCTCAGCCGCCACGCTCGTCCAGGGCCAGGACGGCCTCGCCTCCTACCGCGAAACGCTGACGAACAGCTACTTCAAAAGCCTGGGCAGGGCGCCCTCCGAGGAGGCGAAGAAATCACTCGCCGCCGCGATGGAGGACGCCAAGAAGAGCCTGGCAGGCGCGCGCCTCACCTACACCATCGAGTTCCCCGGTCCCGTCGCCAAGTCCAACGCCGATCGCGTGAGCGGCAATCAGGCCACCTGGACGCTTGTCGCGGACAAGCTCTTCGATGGCCGCGCGGTGGAACTCACCGCCGAATACCGCACCGCGCCCCCACCTGCCGTCGCCATGCCGGCTCAGCCGGCGGGCACCGTGGCACTGGCCGCCCCTGTCGAGCCAAAGCCCGCCCCCGCGCCTGTAGCGGCGCCTGCCGCGCCGGCGCCTCCGGCGCCCGCAGCGGCACCGGCTCCCGCGCCGGTCGCACCCGTCGAGGCCAAGGCCCCCGAGGCGCCCGCCCCCAAGGCTCCTGAGCAGCCGGTCACACGGCCCAGCTCGCGCCTCGAAGACATCCTGCTCGCCCAGGCCGACGCGCCCGCAGAGGCCCCGGCAGCGAAGGAGAAGGAGGCGGAGCCGGCCGAAAAGGAAGCCCCCAAGAAGCCCGCTCCCAAGGTCGTCGCACCCAAGCGCCCCAAGGCCCCCGAGGCCGAGGACATGACCTCCCCGGCCATCGCGAAGAAGCCGCCGGCCGACCTCGCCGAAGTGCCCAACGATGACCCCACGACCACCGAGGTCAAGAAGCTCTTCCGCGACGCCCTCGTGCATCTGGACTATAAGCGCTACGACAAGGCCGCCGAGGTGCTCCAGAAGGCCATCGCCCTCAACCCCAACTCGGTGCTCATCTCGAACCTCTACGAGCAGGTGGTCGCCAAGTTCCTGGACGCCGCCCTGGACAGCAAGAGCCCCGAACTCAAAGCCCAGGCCGAAGCGCTCCAGCGCCTCGCCTACAGGGGCCGCATCGAGCAGCTCCGCGACCCCAACCGCATCAAGGAACTGGTGGACGCTCTCCGCAAGGGCTTCCTCCCCCGCACCTTCGCCATCGAGGAACTCACCCTGGCTGGCGACTACGCGGTGCCCAGCCTCCTTCAATTCCTCATCGACAACCAGGACCCCGAGCTCCGGGCCTATGCGGGCCACGTGCTGTCCCGAATGCGCGGCACCGCGGTGCCCGCCATCTGCGAGGCCCTGAAGTACAACGACCCCATGATCCGCCAGATCCTCGTCCTGGCCCTCGAAGTGATCGCAGACCCGCGCTCCGCGCCCGCCCTTCTGTGGCTCGTCCAGGAGCCGGACGCCCATCCGCTCGTCGTGGCCGGCGCCAAGCGCGCCCTCTCCCGCATCTCGGATGACCCGAGCCTGCTCCAGACGCCGGCACCCGCGGCATTCCTCGACCTGGCGAAAGACTATTACGATGGCAACCGCAAGGTGCTGATGCCGCACGTCTACGAACACCTGGTGTGGCGCTATGAGCCCGCCAAGAAGGCCATCGTCTCCGAGGCCGTGCCGCAGTACCTCTACGCGCTCCGAATGGCCGAGGAGATGTGCCGCAACGCGCTCCTGGCCAACCCCGACTACGAGCCGGCCATCCCCTTGCTCCTCTGCGCGGGCTTCGCGCAGCAGAACCTGCTCGAGGCCTTCTTCGTCAGCCTCGAAGGCAAGCAGCCGCTCAGCAAAGACGAGCAGGCCGAGGCCGACCTCGCCAAGCCGTTGCGCGAGCGCCTCCAGATGGCCCCCGCCATCGCCCGCGCCGCCGGCCAGAAGTTCGTCTACGCGGCGCTCCAGCGCGCCCTGCGCGACGGCCGCTCGGAAGTGGCCATCTCCTGCATCCGCGTGCTGGGGGAGATCGCCACCCCCGCCTCGCTCCCCACACCGCCCCTCTCCGAAGAGGAGATGCAGAAGGCCGCCAAGAAGAAGGAGCCGCCCAAGCGCCGCCGCATTATGGTCTGGTACGGCGCCGACGAGAAGGCGGAACCGGCGCCTCCCCCGCCCGCTGCCAGCCCCTTCAGCATCCAGCTCGACGGCTCCCCGCTGGTGGACGCCTTGAGCTTCCCTGACCGGCGGGTGCGCTACGCGGCCGCCGAGGCGATCGTGGCGATCGCGCCCACCGAGGTCATCCGCGATGCGCCCAAGGTCATGGCCAACCTCGCCCAGGCCCTCTCCGAAACCGCGTTCCACGTCGCCCTGCTGTTCGAGGAGGACGAGAGTCGCGCCGAGGAGATCCGGCCCCTGCTCCGCGACGCGGGCGTGCTGCCAGTCCTGGTCCGCACACCCACCGATGCCCTGAGCGCTGCTCGGGAGCTTCCACCGAAGGACCTGCTCATTGTAAGCGGCGAGTTGAAGCGGGTGGACGTGGCGGAAGCGATCGCCAACCTGCGCCGGGTCTACACGGTGGCGGGGGCGCCGCTCATCGTCCTCGCCCCCAAGGCGGAAGAGGCCGCCATCCGCGAGCGTCTGAGCAAGGAGAAGCCCATCGTTCTCACCCGCCCGCTCACGGTCGGCGCCGTCCGAGCCGCCGTGGAAGAGGTTCTCAAGGGCGCGCCCGAGCCCAAGAACCGCGATGCGGCAGCACGCCATGCGGCCTCCGCCGCCCGTACACTGGCCTCCATCCAGCCCGCGGCCTCGATCTTCAGGCTCGACGATGCACTGGACGCGCTCCTCGAAACACTGGCCGCCGCGACGCAGCCCGATGCGGTGCGCATCCCCTGCTGCGAAGCCGTGCGCCACGCGGCAAGCCCGCGGGCCGTGCCGTTCCTGGTGCAGGCCTACACAGATGCCAAGGGCTCTAAGGAGCTGCGTCTCGCCATTCTCCGCGCCCTGGGCGCGTGCGCAGGCGCTGCCAAGCCACTCCCGGAAGACGTGGACAAGCGGGCCACCGAGGTCCTGATCCACGCCGCCTCGGACAGCGACCCCGATTTCCGCAACGCGGCCGCCCTGGCGTTCGGCCTCAAGGGCGGGGTGCCGGGCAATATGGTGGATATGGTGGACCGCCTCCTCGGCAAGGCCCCTGCTCCTGCGGCCGCCCCCAAGGCCGAGGAGAAGCCGGCCACGCCGCCAGCGGACAAGCCGGCCGAGGCCCCTCCCGCCACGAAGCCGGCCGAAGCCCCAGCCCCGGCACCACCGGCGAAGGAGGAGTAGCCGACGCTACACAACCTGCCCAGGCAAGGGCAGACCGGGAACACTCACACAGCCGGCCGCGTGCGCGCAGCCGGCTGTGCCCGTTTCAGGAGCCTTCGTTCTCGGCGGCCAGCTCCCACTCCTGGTAAAGCGCGGCAAGCTCCCTGCGCACTTCGGCCATCTGGGCCGTGAGAGTGCGGATCGTGTCCGGGCTCTTGTACATCTCGGGGTCGCTCATCGCGTGTTGCAGGTTCTCAATGGCCTGCTCGCGCTCGATGATGAGTCCCTCGAGCACGCTCACCGGCCGAGCCCGACGGCCCGCCGCCGCCCGCTTCGTGCCCCGGCTGACGGCGCGCCGGCGCTCCTGTATCGTCTCCTCGGCCGGCGCCGCGGCCGCGTGGGCCAACTCGAGATAGCGCGAGAAGGGTCCCGGATAGAGTTTCGCCTGCCCGTCCTTGATCTCCAGAATCTTCGTGGCCACGCGCTCGAGAACGTAGCGATCATGCGAGACGATCAGCACCGTGCCCTCGTAAGCCAGGAGAGCATTCTCGAGGCACTCGCGCGACGGAATGTCGAGGTGGTTCGTGGGCTCATCGAGCAGCAGGAAGTTGGGTGCTGAGAGGATGACCTTCGCCAGAGCCAGGCGCGCCTGCTCGCCGCCGCTGAGGTCGCCCACCTTCTTGAACACGTCGTCCTCGGTGAACAGGAACATGCCCAGCAAGCTGCGGATCTCGCCGGCCCTCGATTGCGGGGCCTGCATCCACACCTGATCGAGCACGGTAAGCTCCGGCGTGAGATCGAGGCGGTCCTGGCGATAGTAGGCGAGGCGGATGTTGTGCCCGAGGCGCACGGAGCCGCTGGTGGGCTTGTCCTCGCCCACGATGAGACGGAACAGGGTCGTCTTCCCCGCGCCGTTGGGGCCCACGATGCCCACACGGTCGCCGCGGAGCACCTGGAGCGTCAGGTCGCCGAAGAGGCGCCGACCGTTGAACTCTTTGCCGACCCGCTCCAGGTTCAGCACCTCGTTGCCGCCGCGCACGACGGGCTCGATGCGCACGTGGATGGCCTTCTTGCGCTCCTGCCGCCGCTCGACCGGCTCGAGGCGTTCGAGAAGTTTCCGCCGCCCCTTGGCCCCCTTGCTCCGCTGCCCTGCCGCATACTTCTGAATGAAGGCTTGTTCGCTCGCAATATGGGCTTGCTGCTGTTCGTAGAGCTTGTTCTGGCGCGACACGCGCTCGGCCCTCTGGCGGGTATAGGCCGTGTAGTTGCCCTTGTAGGATTCGACGCGCGCGCCATCAATCTCCAGGATACGCTCGGCGAAGTTGTCGAGAAAGCGGCGATCGTGCGACACCACGACCACCGCGCCGCGGAAGCTCTTGAGGAAGCCCTCGAGCCATTCGAGGGCTTCGACATCCAGGTGGTTCGTCGGCTCATCCAGCAGCAGCGCGTCGGGCTCTTGCAGCAGCAGGTGGGCGATAGCCAGCCGGCTGCGCTCGCCGCCGCTGAGGCGCTCCGTGGCGGCGTGCAGGGCCTGGTCTCGGAAGCCCATGCCATGCAGCACGGCTTCGGCACGCTGGCGGCAGGTGTAGCCGTTGAGGCGTTCGAACTCGTGCTCGAGCTCGCCCAGGCGGCTCAGCAGGCCGCGCGCCTCCTGCGGATGGTGCGCCACGCGCTCGCGGAGGCTGGTGATCTCGGCCTCGAGCGCGTGCACGCGCGCGAAGGCCGAGAGCGCGGCCTCCAGCACCGTGCCGTGGCCGGTGAAGTCGGGCTCTTGCTCAAGATACCCCACGGTGGCGCCGCGCGCGATGTGCACGTCGCCCTTGGTGGGCTCGCCCTGGCCTGTCAGCAGCTGCAGAAGCGTCGTCTTCCCAGAACCGTTCGCCCCGACCACGCCGACGCGGTCGGTCTCGTGAAGCGTCAGGCTCGCGTTCTCGATCAGCACGCGGGTGCCATAGGCCTTGGTGACGTTGTGCATGGAGATGAGGGACATGGCGTCTCAGGCGAGCGGGTCGCCTCCCTGCTCGTAGTGGTACAGAATGGCCGCCAGGGCTGCCGCGGCCGCCGTCTCGGCACGCAGCGTGCTGCGGCCCAGGCGGACGGGCAGGAACCCCGCCCCGATCGCCAGGCGGAGCTCCGCGAGTTCGAAGCCGCCCTCGGGGCCGATGAGGTAGAGCACGGACGCAGGGCGTGGATGCGCCTGCAACACCTCGCGCAGGGGGGCCGCCACGTCGTCGGGCGAGAAGATCAGGCGGAGGTCCCACTGGGCCGCCTTCTCGAGGAGTGCCATCAGAGGCCTCGGCGCGGCGATGCGGGTCACCGTCGTTCGCCCGCACTGCTTCGATGCCTCGATGGCGATGCGCTCCCATCGAGCCAGATGGGCGGCCTCCTTGCGTTCGATCTTCGGCACGCTCCGGCGCGTCTCGATCGGCACCAGCTCGCGGAGCCCCAGCTCGCAGCACCGGTCAATCAGCTCGTCCATCGCCTTCGCCTTCACCAACGAGCAGCCGAGCGTTACTCGGAGCGCCGGATCACGGTCCACCCGCTCGCGTCGCGCAACGTCAATGCGGACCCTCCCACGCTCGATCCGCTCGACACGGCCCGTGCATTCGGTGCCGGAGCCATCGAACACCCCCACCTCCTCCCCCGTGCGCAGGCGCAGTACGCGGATGGCATGGTGGGCCTCGTCGCCGTCCAGCCACAGGTGGTTTTCCGTCCCCATGTCGGGGCGGTAGAAGCGGTGCATCAGGGCGTCCTGTCCTGTGTGGGAAGGTCGCAGAAGCCCTTATTATAGCGCGGAAAGCCTAGGCTGTCGAGCCTCAGTCGCCCTCGGCCGGAGCGGGCGGCGGCGCATCCACGACCACGGTCCCTGCCAACAGGTCGCCGACTCGCCGGCCCGTCCGCGTGAGAAGGACACACAGCGAGCCAACCAGGTAGGCGGCGGGCACGAGGAACGGCCAGGGCCGAAGCAGGTTGCGCAGGACCACGCGCCCGAGAGCGGCGCGGCGCCCATCGGCCCCAATCACCAGAATGCCCAGAAGCAGTTTCCCAAAGCTCTGCCCGGAGAGGCTCTCGCTCACGACGAAGTACGTGAAGAAGATGCCTGAACAGATGCTCAACGTGGTGATCAGGCCGCCGGCGTCGGCATCGAGCGAACCGTCCCCCTGCCCCACCCAGCCCAGCGCCGCTGAGCACAGGAGCAAGGCGATCAGGAAGTCCACCAACTGCGCCGCCACACGGCGAGTCCAGGTGGCTACCCGCACGTCGGCGCCTGCCAGACGCAGCGTGCCTTGTGGCCTCGCCCGCGCCCAGAAGGCTGCCCACCCCACCATGGGCAGCAACACGAAGCTCAGCGCAACGTTACCCAGCAGCCACCAGAAGAGGTAGGTGGGCCAGGGGGAGAGGCGCAGAAGAGTCTCGGCCTCGCGCCATTGGCCCGCCACCCATTGGTGAGCCACCACACGGTCCATGCAGGCGCGGAATACGAAGAGCGAGCCGCCGAATGAGATGGCGTCTATGTCGAGCGTCCAGTCCAGCCATCGGCGGTCGGCAGCGCCGGGGATGGGGATGGGCGCACTCCATTGGCCACCGGCCGCGGTGAGGGCCACCAGGGGCCGTTCCGCCTTGAGGCGCTGGCCACGCGCCTTGCAGATGACCCAGATACTGCCTCCGTGACTGGCGACGGCGTAGTCGCTGTTCGGGTAGGGAACCGGCACCGAGCGGGGCGTGCCCCACGCATCGCCATCGAAGGTCGCATGCCAGACCTCGTTCCCTCGGCCCCCGGGCGCGGGCTGGTGCCAGAAAACCATCGCGGTCCCCTCTCCGGACAGCGCCGCCACGTCGCTGGCGGCGACGCCGAGCGCGAGGGGCTGGCCCAGCACGGCGGGGCTGGCTGGCCGCCGGCCAGGCGGCGTGGGCGTGAGGCGCGCAGCGCGGACCCGGCCCTTCCCGTCCACCGCCTCGACACCGAAGACCCACAGGTCGCCGCCCACCGGACAGGCCGCCTCGGGCGGCCATGCCAGGGGCCAGGCGCACGACTGCCACGCGCTCTTGTGCCCCCCGCCGGCCCCCAACGCGGGGAAGATCGCCTCCGCCCGCCAGTTGGGGGCCCGGTAGATGGAGTAGTTGTCGCCGCGGAAGACATAGAGGCTGTCGTGGAGGAACGCCACGCAGCGATGGCCGCCGTAGAGGCGCTCCTCGGCGAGCCAGCCCTGGCCGCTCACAAGCCGCCGGTAGCACGACGAGGGCGGCGCCTGAGGGTCCGTCTTGCGCTCGTAGAGCAGGTGCAGCACGCCGTCGCTCGCGGCCGACTTGACCCGCACGTGCCGCTCGAAGAGCTGGTCGAGCAAGCTGGGCTGCGCCGGCGCGCCGGGGGCCGCGCCCAGAAGCACGGCCAGCAGGAGGGACGAAAGGTGGCTTCTCACGGCAGTCCTAGAGATTGAGCCCGCCGTCCACGCAGAACACTTGCCCCGTGATGTAGCGGGCGGCATCGCTGGCCAGGAAGGCGGCCAGGCCGGCCACGTCGTCCGGCTGCCCGAAGCGCTGGAGCGGGATGAGGCTGAGGAGCGCGGCTCGCTTGGCCTCGGGCAGGCCGCTCGTCAGGTCCGTCTCGATAATACCGGGGGCGATGGCGTTCACGGTAACTCCGTGGGGCGCCAGCTCGCGCGCCGCTGCGCGGGTGAGGCCGAGCAGGCCGGCCTTGGCCGAGCAGTAGTTGGCCCGCTGCATGTCGCCCAGCAGGGCTGCGTCGGACGAAATGTTGAGGATGCGGCCCCACTTCCCCCGCGTCATCTGCCGCGAGGCGGCCTTGGTGCACAGGAACGCGCCCTTGAGCGAGGTGTCCACCACGTCGTCCCATTCGCTCTCGCTCATGAAGGCCAGGAAGTTGTCGCGCACGATGCCCGCGTTGTTCACGAGAATGTGCACGCCGCCCAGGGCGGCCTTAGCCTGCTCGAACAGGGCTTTCACCTGGTCGGGCTGACGAACGTCGGCCTGCACGCTGACAGCCTGGCGCCCGAGCGCCGTGATCGCCGCGACTACCTCCGCCGCGGCGTCGGAGCGCTCGCGGCAGTTGACCACCACGTTCGCTCCGTCGCGGGCCAGGGCGAGCGCGATGGCGCGGCCTATGCCGCGGGATGCGCCGGTCACCAACGCAACCTTTCCGTCAAGTCCCACGGTCGTCTCCGCTCAGAGCGCGTGATGCGCGATACGTGAGCAGGCAAGGCGGGAAACAGGCTCACGCGTCACGCATCCGGTCTTCCCTCCGCCACGGCGCTGGCCACGGCATAGCGCTCGGTGTGCGAGATGGAGATGTGGATGTTCTCAATGCCCATCTCGTTGGCCCGAGCTAGCGCACCGCCGGTCAGGCGCACCGACGGCTCGCCGCCCGCGCCCAGCTCCACCTCGATGTCCTTCCAGCCGATGCCCTGCACCCAGCCGGTGCGGATGGCCTTGAGCACGGCCTCCTTGACCGCGAAGCGCCCGGCATAGTGCATGACGGGACGCGGGCGCTGGTCGCAGTAGGCCCGTTCGGCGGGAGTGAACACGCGATCGAGGAGCCGCTCGCCGCGGCGGACGATGGTTTCCTCCAGGCGGTCCACCTCCACAATGTCAATGCCGGTGCCGAGGATGGCCACGGCCCGCTCCTACAGCTCGCCTGCTTTGCGCTGGCCCTTGAGGGCCTTGTCCACACGCTCCAGCGCCCGCTGGAAATCGGGCTCGGTCATCGCCTCCACGTGGCCGTCGGCGAAGGCGACGGCCCGGCGGCCCTCCCGAAACGGCTGCCGCTCCCAAACGACTGGCGTGCCCGCCGCATCCTCGACCTCCGCGAGGCGGAGCTTGGCGCCCACCTGGCCGTCCAGGAAGTAGACGTAACTGCACGCCTTGCCCGCGACCTGTGGCGGGTCGGGGTCGTTGGGGGCCACGAGCATCGCGGGGTCCTGGATCAGCTTGGCGTCCAGCAACGCCGCGAGGTTCGTAGGCAGCGCGCCGCGGTCCTGCTCGTGTAGGATCAGGGCCATCGAGATCTGGCGCAAGTTGTTCATAGACACCGTGTTTCGCGCGGCGCCGCGAGCCGAGGCCACCGCCGGCAGCGCGAAACCCGCCCCCACGCCCAGGAGAAATGCCGCGGGGGCCGGCCCGATGGCGCTCAGGCCGATGGGCGAATGCGTCTCGCTGAAGATCGCCTGCTCCGTCGCATAGGAGTAGGAGATGGCGGGGAACATGTGCTTGCGGACCGTGCGAATGGAGGGCAGGTTCGCGAGATCAATCGGCACGGGGTTGCCGGGGATGGCGTGCACGAGGGTCAGGAGCGGCCCCAGGATGGCGTAGCCGGAGACGAATGCCTCGCCGAAGTCGGAGTAGGCGATGGAAGTGGCCTCCTGGGGCACCAGGGCCTGCATCTCGCGGAAGCCAGGGTCCTCGAGAATCGAGGGTTCGCCGGCGTCGAGGAACGCCAGGTAGTCTTTCAGGTGGATCGGCGAGAGGGCGAAGATCACACGCCCGTCGCGCCGCGCATAGCAGGGGGCCAGGGGCACGCCGATGCCGGGCGTCGCCAGGTAGCGGATGGTGTGCGCACCAAAGGCGATGGTGCGAAGCTCGGCCCCCGCCTCCTCGTCTTCGGCCTTGATGATGCGGTGGAGTTGGGCAACGAGCTTGGTCATGGCCCCATCGAATCGGTCGCCATCCTTCAGCCCCAACGACACGATGAGGGCCGGCAGCAGCGACTTGCCCGACGTCGTGATGAGCGTCCCCGTGGCCAGCGACCCGAACAGGTCGTCGCGCACGTGGAAGCCGGCTTGCCTGTGGAACTCGGCGAGGGTTTCGTCCACCGCGCCGCGGCCCGCGGCTGCGCCGAACACCCCGATGGCCAAGTCGTACAGCTCCGCGGGACTGGTGCTGGTAATCCACGCGAGCCCGGCATCGCGCGGCGCCAGCTTGAGCAGCGAGCGGTCCACCGGCTGGCCCGCCAGCGTACGGAGAAGACCCTGCCGCTCGCCCGCCGTCTGGGCGAAGAAAGAGCCCACCAGGGCGCGGTCTTTGGCCCCCAGACGCACGCCAGCGGCCCGCAGGCCGTTGAGGCCCAGCG
The DNA here is from genome assembly GCA_035384565.1 of Planctomycetota bacterium. Classification (NCBI taxonomy): domain Bacteria; kingdom Pseudomonadati; phylum Planctomycetota; species Planctomycetota bacterium. The sequence goes on from DAOOIT010000007.1 coordinate 66,355, forward strand.
CGCCGAGGACTGCCCGGGCCTCCGGCGGCATCTCCGCGCCGAAGCGCTCCATCAGGGCTGCATGGTCGTAGAGCAGCAGGGCCACCGGCGAACCGCTCGAGGCCGCGGCCCCCCGGAAAGCCGCCTGATCGGCCAACTTGGGCGTGTTTGCGGCCAGGGCGCGCTCCAGCGCTGCCCGGGACGAGGAGAAGAAGAGGAACGAGTCGCGCAGGCCGAAGCACAGGCCGTCGGGGCCCGGGCCGAGCTGCGTGGCGTCGAGGCCAGCGATCTGGAGCTTCTGCGCGGCGAGGCCGACAGCGCCGCCCACCTGTACGAGGAAGGCACTCACCTGCTCCCGCGCGGGGCTCCCCGGCGCGCCGACCCTGGCCACGAACAACGCGGCCGGCGGCCCGCCCTGCCCTGGCGGCGGCATGAGCGCCAGCCCCACGCGGCAGCCGAGCAGCGGCCGGAGCAGCGCAGGGTTCACCCGCAGGAACGTCGCAAGAAGCTGATTGGCTCCCCCGATGGCCGTGTTCACCGAAGCGAGCCATTCGGCCACCTCGGGTTCCTTGAGCAGGGTGGCCAACGCCGTCTTCTCGATGTCGGGGTTGTCGCCGTAATAGCACAGCGTCACCATGGCGTCGGCGGGCAGATGGTGCTCGATGCTGGTCTCACCCGCAAGGGCCGAGACAGCGAGAGCAAGGGTCAGAAAGCACAGGAGTGGAACTCGGCGGGCCATTGGTGGCTCCTTGCAGCAATTGTGGCGGGCCACGCCCGGCCCGCGAGAGACGCGGGGCAGAGACGCCCCGCCTACGGAACCGCCTAGAACTCGCCCTTGGCGGGGCCGGCTTTGGGTGGCGGAGCCTGCTTCGCCCGCTGCTTCACCTCGTCATCGAGCCGCCGCAATTCGTCTTGGAAGCGGGCCTCGTCCACGACCTCCACGTGGGAGTCGAAGAAGAGGATGCTCCGGCGCCCCTCGGTGAACGGCTTGCGGTCCCACGCCATGATCACGTTGGGTGGAAAGTCGTCCATGAAGCGATGGTTGGGGTGCTTCTCGAAGCAGCTCACGTAGCTGCATGGCACGCCGTTGGGGAGCTTGGGCGGGTCGTCGTCGAGGGGGGAGACGAGGAACTCCTTCTCGATGATCTTCTTGTCCACCAGCTCGGCCAGGCTCTTCGGGTACCAGCGGTTGTCGCCGTGCTCGTTCAGGTAGGTGGCGCAGCCGAGGGCAATCTGGTTGAGGTTGTTGCGGTCTCGAATGAGGCGCGCCTCGGTGCGCGCCGTGGTGAGGGCGGGCAGCGTGATGCCCGCGGCGACGGCAGCGGCCCCCGCGGGCAGGAGCGTGGGGCTGAACACGTCGAGGCCCTCGCCCTGCACCTCGGCCCGCAGGCGGCCGTTCTCGAAGGCGGTGTAGGCGATCGATCCGCGGCTGTAGCGGCGGATGACGCGCGACGAGGGCATGTTGGCCAGGTCGAGCGCGGGCTTGAAGTCGGCCGCCATCTGGGCGAGCATCAGGAAGGGCGCCAGGGTGTTGTACAGGCCTTCCATCGTGTCGGGCCAGTAGCCGTAGGCCACGGAGGTCGCGCCCTTTGGCACAAGCGGGGCAAGCCGCTGGTACTCGGGGCTGTCGAGGATCGTCGGCCTCTTGTCGGCCAGGAAATCCAGGTACGCCTTCAGATGCAATGGGTGCGAGGCGAAGACGAATGTGTCGCCCAGGCTAGCGTAGCAGGGGGTCCAGCCGGGCATCATCAGCGCGGGCCGGCCCGCCATCCACAGGTAGCGGCAACTGGTGCCGCGGTACTGGAAGGCTTTCAGATCGGTGCGCACAGCGCCCACGTCGGGCAGGCCCATCAACAGGAGGTCGAGACGCGCGACGAGCTGGGCGATGGCCTTGTCGAGGGCCACGCCGTCGCGCACGCGCTGGACGAGCACGTTGCAGCCCACCCACGCCCCCTCGTTCCACGACAGGGCGAGCGTGCCGCTGCCGAGCGGAGCCAGCAGGCCGTCGCGAAGCTTGATGCCGGCCTTTTGCTCGAGGGCGGCTAGCCCCTGGCGTCCGTCCGCGGCGGCCTGCGCGTCCACGCGGGCGATCATCGCCCAGATCTCGTCCCAGAGCCACGTGAAGTCCGACGATGCAAGCCAGAAGAGCGTGGCTTCGCGCGGCACCATCTTGAGCAGGGCGGGGTCGAACGGGGGCGCCTCGGCCAGGCCTTTGAGCAGGCCCGGCTGCTTTGCGGCGTCGGGCATGTCGAGGGCGAAGCTCGTCACCAGCCGCTTGTCGCGGGGCACAAAGGCCAGTTCCGCCGCATTCACGGCGTTGAGGCCGAGCGCGCCGAGCACGCGCCTCGCCTCGGCGTCCATCTGCGCGCCAAAGGCCTTGAGCATGACCTGGTGGTCGTAGCGCACGCGCAGCGCCGCCCGCTCGCCGCCGGCGGGTCCAGGGGCCTTCGGGGCGGCGGGGTCGAGCGCCTTGCGCAACAGCTCCTCGCCGTCGCAGGCGACGAGGAAAGGTCCGTCGAAGACGAATGCGTTCGGCTGCCCCTTCCTGTCCACGTAGCACGTGGCCTGGAGCGCCCCGATCGCCACCTGGCGCGCCGTGTCGGGCTTGGCCTTGGCCAGCACCTGCTTGAGGAACTCCTCGGCCTGGCGGCGCGTGGCGGCCTCCCCTGTGCCCACGTTGGCGACGAGCGCAATGTCGGGTTCGTCGCGCCCCGCGCGCGGCGCCAGGAGGGCCAGGGCGCACTCGCACCCCGACAGCCACCGCACGAGCAGTTCGGGATCGGCCTCGTCGTTCCTCCGCATCTCTTCGAGAATCTTGTCGTAAAGCGGCTTGAGCTTCTCAAGAGCGGCCTTTACCTCAGGCTCCTGGAAGAAGGCATGGAGCGGCGTCTCGCGCACGCCCGGGTGCGTGCCGTCGTAGTGAATCACGAGCCAGGCCTCGGCCGGCAGGTAGCTCGTGAGGTCCCGTTCGGCCCCGAACGCCGCGCCTAGCCCCAGCAGCAACACGAGCGACCTGACACACAGGCGGCCTGGCTTCATCGGTGGGCCTCGCAGTCGGGGAATGGGGCATCGGAATGTTACACAGGGATTCTACCGCGTGGCCCCTGGCGCGTCAATCCCGCAGCGGATATAATCCCCCTTGGCCATAGTGCGGGCGTTGTCGCCTCCACTCGTAGTGCCGGCTTCAGCCCGTATCCGTCGAATGCCAGAACGAAGCCAGATACGGCCTGAAGGCCGCACTACGAACCAGGAACCGCATTCAGGGGAAAGCCATGGACCCTCAGACGCTCGACCTGCTCAAGGAACTCACCGAGGCGCCCGGCCTGCCGGGCCACGAGGAGGCGGTCCGCCAGATCGTCGCCCGCCGCGTTGAGGGCCTCGCCGACGTGAGCTACGACCGCATGGGCAACATCGTGTGCAAGAAAACGGGCGACCCCGCCGGCCCGCGCGTGATGCTGCCCGGCCACATGGACGAGATCGGCTTCGTCGTCAGCGGCATCACCGACGAAGGCTACCTGCGCTTCTCCGCCCTCGGCGGCTGGTGGGACCACGTGATCCTCGCCCAGCGCGTCACCGTCCACTCCTCCAAAGGCGCCTACCCCGGCATCATCGGCTCCAAGGCCCCCCACGTGCTCACCCCGGAGGAACGGCAGAAATTCGTCAAGCGGGAAGACATGTTCGTGGACGTCGGGGCGAAGGACAAGAAGGACGCGACGAAGAAGCTCGGCATCCGTGTGGGCGATCCGGTGGTGCCCATCTGCCCCTTCGGCACGATGCATAACAAGAAACTCCTCCTCGGCAAGGCATTCGATGACCGCGTGGGCGTCGCCATGTTCATTGACACCCTCCGCAAGCTCGTGGGCGCGAAGCACCCCAACACCGTCTACGGCGTGGGCACGGTTCAGGAGGAGGTGGGCACGCGCGGCGCGCAGACCGCCGCCCACGCCGTCGAGCCCGACGTGTGCCTCGTCATGGAGGTCGGCATCGCCAGCGACACCCCCGGCTTCCCCAAGGAGGACAAGGAGAAGGGCACGCTCGGCAAGGGGCCCCAGATTTGCTTCCTCGATGGCGGCATGATCCCCAACCTCAAGCTCCGCGACTTCCTGGTGGACCTGGCCGAGGAGAAGAAGATTCCCTACCAGATCTCCATGCTCAGCGGCGGCGCGACGGACGGGCGGCCAATCCACATCCACGGCCTCGGCGTGCCCACCGTCTACATCGGCCTGGCCACCCGCTACATCCACAGCCCCGCCGGCGTCCTTCACAGCGACGACTACGACAACGCCGTCCGCTTGATCGTCGAGGCCGTCAAGCGCCTCGATGCCAAGACCGTGCGGACGTTCTATCCCTAAGCCAGCCCCGAGAACGGCACGGTGTTGGGGATGGGTGTTCGGTGTGGGGGGCGAGACGAAGACGCATCTCGTCCCTACGCTCTGCGTGGGGACGGTCCGCCGACCGCTCCGCGGTCACCGGCATGGACGCGGAATGTCCCATTCACCGCCCCATGCGGGCGCCGGGGCCAGGAGGCGAGGGGCTCGAGGACGGGAACGAGGCCGGGAGGCATCAGGTATCCCTCGCCTGCGCGCGCGACGCCGGCCGCGCGCGGTCGGCCGCCCACTCGCGCAGGCCGGCAATGTCCTCGCGCATCGTGACGGAGAGGGGCACGGACTCCTTGACGCAGGCGACGATGTCGCGCTGCTCGACTTCGCGCCCCTGGTCGAAGGCATCGTAGAGGGCAGAGACGATAGCCTGCTCGATCTCGGCCCCGCTGAAACCTTCGGTGAGCGCGGCCAGTTCGCCCAGGTTGCACAGCTTCGGGTCACGCCGCCGCTTGCGCAGGTGGATCGCGAAGATTTCCTCCCGCTCGGCGCGGCTGGGGAGGTCTATGAAGAAGATTTCGTCGAAGCGGCCCTTCCGCAACAGTTCGGGCGGCAGGGCGCCGATGTTGTTCGCCGTGGCAATGGTGAACACCAGGGCATTCGTCTCCTGAAGCCAGGTGATGAACGTGCCGAAGACGCGCGCCGTGGTCCCCGCGTCGCTGATGCCCGAGCTCTCCGTGCCAGAGAATGCCTTCTCGATCTCGTCCACCCACAGAATGGCGGGGGCGATGGACTCGGCGACCTGGAGGGCATGCCGCATGTTGCTCTCGGACGAGCCGATGAAGCGGTCGAAGATGCGGCTGATGTCGAACCGCAGCAGCGGCACACCCCAGAGCTGGGCCACGGCCTTGGCGGTGAGGCTCTTGCCGCAGCCCTGCACGCCGAGCAGCAGCACGCCCTTCGGGCGCGGCAGGCCGTAGGCGCGTGCCTCGTCGGTGAAGGCGCGGGCGCGCTTGCGCAGCCACTCCTTCAGGATGTCCAGCCCCCCCACGTCGCCCATGCCCTCGCGAGGGTCATAGTATTCGAGCAGGCCCGACTTGCGGATGATCTGTTTCTTCTCGCTGATCACGGCCTCGATGTCGCTGGCGTCGAGCTTGGCGTCACGCACCAGAGCCTGCGAGAAGACGCGCTCGGCCTCGTCCAGCGTCAGGCCCAGCACAGCCGTCACCAGCCGGTCGCGGTCCGCGGGCGAAAGATTCACCCGGGCGGTGCCGGCCTCGGTCACCTCGCGCGCCAGGTCGGCAAGCAATCCTTCCATCACCTGGCGGCCGGGCACCGGCAGGTCCACCACCGTCACCGACTTCTGAAGCTCAAAGGGCAGCTCGAGCAGGGGCGAGAGGAAGACGACCGTCTTGTATGACCGCCGCAGCGAGTGGCACAGGTCGCGAAGCTGGCGCACCACCACGGGGTCCTTGAGATAGGGGTGGAAGTCCTTGAGCACGTAGATGCACGGCTGGGCGTCCTGGAGCACGGCGTTGAGGGCCTCGAGCGGCTTGCGGCCCATGTCGCCCGCCTCGCGCAGGCCGCTGGCCACCTCCACGGTGCGCATGCCATCGGTAGCCGTCCACACGGCCAAGTTCTTCTTCTGAGCCCGCGCGATCCGCAGCAGCAGGTACATCGCCCGGTCCTCCTCCCACGTGACCAGGTAGAGGATCGGGTAGCGGGCGCGAATGAGCACATCGAGCTGGCGAAGGACGTCGCTCATGCCTGGGTCCCCTTTGCGCAGGGCAAGGTGCCTTCATTGTGCGTCGGCGGGGGGGGCCGTGTCAAGGAGCAGCACAAACCAGGCGGTTGCGATGTCGGACGTTCCTGCGGGCGGACCGTTCGCCTGAGGCTTCAGATGTCGGACCCGCCACGGTTTGACCATCCCGACGCGGCCCCCGCTGGGGAGCGCGCGACGGGAGATGCGGCGCCAGCGAGGACCGTCCCATAACCCTCTATGCCCCAACGCCTTACGCCCTCCGGCCATTCCTGCACCCATACTTGCTCATCCCGCAGATGAGCGAATATGGCCGGAGCCGCGAGAATCGCCGATCCTCGCCCTTCCATCCATGCTGTATCACTTCCCCCCCTCACAGGGTTGATACAGCATGCGCAGGCTGCGCCCGCCAGCCCCTCGGCAGGGCCCTCCCCAGGAACCGCCAGGTCCGCAGGGAGAGGGCATGCCCACGCCCTGCACCGGCCAGTCGAGGCAGGACCGGCAGACCCCGAAGAGGCCCTTCTCTCAAGTTCCGTCCCGAAGGTTCCAGTACCTTCGTGAGGCCCTCAGGTCCTGCTGCTGGCGAAAGCCCAAGGTGACATCGCAACCGCCTCAGCACAAACAACCGGCGCTTGACAAACGCCGCCCGTTGGCCAAAATCATAGGGACGCAGGATGCGCCAGGCACACGGCCCTGGATGGAGTGTGCGGGGCGCCGCGAAGCCAGCCTCGGAACCTAGGAGAAACCGCCTGACTCCCCAGGAACTCGCCATTGCGTGTGCCCGCATCGCGGACGACCTGAAGGCCGAGGACCTCCTGATCCTCGACCTGCGAAAGCTCACCTCGATCACCGACTGTTTCGTGTTGGCCACGGCTGCCAGCGAGCGCCAGCTCAAGGCCATCGCCGACCGCCTCCACCGCGACCTCAAGGCCCGGGGCATCACCCACCTCGGCATCGAGGGCGAGCCCACCGGCGGCTGGGTCCTGATGGACTATGTGGATGTGGTCGTGCATCTGTTCAGCCGCGAGGCCCGCGCCTTCTACGCCCTCGAGATGCTCTGGGGCGATGCGCCGCGGATCCCCTGGCAGCCGTAGCGCCGCGCTCTGAGGCAACCCCGCCCTTCTGCCGTGTTTCCCGTTTGCAACAAACCGCCCCATGGGCATAATAGAGGGTCTATCCATCGGAGGCGACCGATGCTGGAACGAGCGCTGGTGACGGGATTCCAGGCCGCGCTGGCTGAAGCCGCGGCGCGCGCCTTTGGCGACGTGGACCTGGGTGGGTTAGCTGTGCAGTTCGCCCCGACGCCGAGTCCCGACGTGGGCGACCTGGGCTTCGGGTGCTTCCCACTAGCCAAGGTGCTGCGGCGCAAGCCGCACGACGTTGCGGCGACGCTGGCCGAGACGATTCAGCTCCCGCCCCTGTTCCGCAAGACCCAGGCCGTGGGACCCTACCTCAACCTGTTCCTCGACCGCGGGGCATTCCTGGGAGCGCTGTGCCGCGAGATCGCCGCGGCCGGGCAGGCCTATGGCAACGCCGAGGCCCCCAGCGGCCAGACGATCGCCCTCGAGTTCTCCTCGCCCAACACGAACAAGCCGCAGCACCTGGGCCACGTGCGGAACAACGTGCTGGGCATGGCCCTCGCCCGCATCCTCGAGGCGGCGGGCCACCGTGTGCTCAAGCTCAACCTCATCAACGACCGCGGCGTCCACATCTGCCAGTCCATGCTCGCCTACCAGCGCTGGGGCAACGGCGCCACGCCCCAATCCACAGGCCGCAAGGGCGACCACTTCGTGGGCGACTACTACGTGCGTTTCGCCCGGGAGGCGGAGAAAGACCCCAGCCTGAAAGATCAGGCCCAGGACCTCCTGCGCCGCTGGGAGCAGGGCGACCCCCAGGTGGTGGCCCTCTGGCGCACGATGAACGGCTGGGTCTACGAGGGCTTCGACGCCACCTACCGCCGCCTGGGCGTGGAGTTCGACCGCATCTACCACGAGAGCGAGACGTATCGCCACGGGCGCGACATCGTGCTCAAGGCCCTCGCCGAGGGCCGCTGCTACCGCCTGCCCGACGGCGCCGTGGAGGCCGACCTGGAAGCCGACGGCCTGGACAAGAAGATCCTCCTCCGCCGCGACGGCACCACAGTCTACATCACCCAGGACCTCGGCACGGCCGTTGCCCGGCACGGCGAACTGGGCTTCGACCGTATGTACTACGTCGTCGCCAGCGAGCAGATCCACCATTTCCGGGTGCTCTTCGCCCTGTTGCGGCGATTCGGCTATGAGTGGGCCGCCAACTGCCGCCACGTGAGCTACGGCATGGTCTACCTGCCCGAAGGCAAGATGAAGAGCCGCGAGGGCAAGGTGGTGGATGCCGACGACCTGATGGACGAGGTGGAGGCGCTGGCCGCCGAGGCCGTGCGCGAGAAGCACGCCGACATCGCGCCCGCCGACCTCGCCCGCCGCGGGACGCAGATCGCCCTGGGCGCCATCAAGTTCTACCTCCTCGCCGTCAACCTCGAGAAGGACATCACGTTCGACCCTGCCGCGAGCGTGAGCTTCGAGGGCGACACGGGGCCCTACGTGCAGTACTCGCACACCCGCATCTGCGGCATCCTGCGCAAGGCGGAGGCAACTGTGGGCGGGGCGTCCCTGCCCCGCGAGGCCGACTTCGCCGCACTCGGCAACAACGCCGAAACGGCCCTCGGGCTGCTCCTGATGCAGTTTCCCGCCGCCGTGCGCGACGCGGCGGAGTCGTGCAACCCGCAGCGGGTGGCCAGCCACGTGCTCGAGGTCGCCCGCTCGTTCGCCCAGTTCTATCACGACAGCCCCGTGCTTCAGGCCGAGAGCCCCGGCCTGATCGCCGCGCGGCTCGAACTATGCCGGGCCACCCAGACCGTGCTCCGGCGCGGCCTCGGCCTCCTGGGCATCGAGGCGCCGGAGCAGATGTGAAGCCTGCGATGCGTGATGCGTGATACGTGATGCGTGAGAGGAGGGGCCTCGACCTCCAGGCTTTGTTGTCTTCTCACGTATCACGTATCACGCTTCACGTATCACGACGCCTTGTTCAGGAATCACCCCCTTGGCCAACTCAGACCATCAGCCCGAGCCTGCGGCATCGTCGAAGCCCACCCCCTGGTGGCATTTCCACCGCCGCCTGTACCACTGGGTGCTGCACTGGGCCGACACGCCCTACGGCACGCCGGCGCTCGTCACACTGTCGTTCACCGAGTCGTCCTTCTTCCCGATCCCGCCCGACGTGCTGCTGATGGCTCTGGGCATTGCCAGGCCCCGGCGGTCGTTCTACTATGCGCTCCTGTGCTCCGCGGCCTCGGTGCTGGGGGGCCTGTTCGGCTACTTCATCGGCTACGCGCTCTGGAATCCCGTGGGCGCGCCCATCCTCCGGTCGCTCCGCCTTCTCACGCCGGCCAGCCAGGAGGTGCTGGTGCGAGGCGTGGAGGGCCGCATGGTGGTGGTGAGCGCGCCACATGGCGTCACGCTCCACGCGAGCAAGTGGTCGGAGTGGCTCGGCCTCGCCGAGCCGGCGCTGGACGGCAATGAGGCGATGATGCGGGTCCACCGCGACCTGCTGCACCGCGAGCGAGCCGCCACCACGCCGCCCATCGGCGAGAGTTCGTACGAGGTCCAGCAGACCACGGCGCCCCTGGCGGTGGACGAGCCGGCCTACCTGATGACCGACACTTATCACCAGGCCCGCGCACTCTACGAGAAGTACGACTTCTGGATCGTCTTCGCCGCGGCCTTCACGCCCATCCCCTACAAGGTTTTCACCATCCTCAGCGGCCTGATGCAGATGCCCCTCGTGCCCTTCCTCTTCGCCTCGGCCATCGGGCGCTCCATGCGTTTCTTCCTGGTCGGCGCACTGATCTTCGCCTTCGGCAAACCGGTGCGCCGCTTCATTGACCGCTACTTCAACCTCATCTCGCTCCTGTTCTTCGTCCTGCTGATCGGCTTCTTCGCCATCCTCGGGATCTAGCGCCCGCAGGGGCCCGCCGCAGTCGGGGCGCGTGCTGCCGGTTCCTCTCCACCCTCTTGCAGGAGGCTGTCGCCATGCGTTCGTTTGCGGAAGTCATGGAAGCCGTGCGCGAGTATCCCGTGAAGGACCTCGCCGTGGCCGCCGCCGAGGACCACACCGTGCTGGAGGCCGTCGCCGAGGCCATGCGGATGAAAATGGTCCGGGCGATCCTCGTCGGGAACGAGATGGCGATCCACAAGACGGCCGAGGAGCACGGCATCAACCTCGGCGAGGCCAAGATCATCCACGAGCGCGACCCCATCCGCGCCGCGGCCACGGCCACGGCCATGGTCAGCGCACATGAGGCCGACATCCTGATGAAGGGCTACATCCACACCGACGACTTCCTGCGCGCCGTGCTCGACAAGGAGCGGGGCCTGCGGGCCCACTCGGTGATGAGCCACGTCTACATCATCGAGCACCCGCGCCGCGAGCAGTTCCTGTTCCTCTCCGATGGAGCCATGAACATCGCGCCCGACCTCGAGCGCAAGGCCGACATCATCCTCAACGCCGTCCACACCGCCCACGCCTTCGGCATCGAGGAACCCAAGGTCGCCGTCCTCGCCGCCATCGAGCTGGTCAACCCCGCCATGCAGGCCACCGTGGACGCCGCGACGCTGCACATCATGGCCGAGCGCCGCCAGTTCTCGCCCAAGTGCGTGATTGACGGGCCGTTCGGCTTCGACAATGCCATAGACGAGCGCGCGGCTCAGCACAAGAAGATCGGGGGGCCGGTCGCCGGCAAAGCTGACGTCTTGATCGTGCCCGACATCGAGGCGGGCAACATCCTCGCCAAGTCGCTGGTCTATCTCGGCGGGCTCACCGTGGCCGGCGTGATCGTGGGCGCCAAGGCCCCCATCGTGCTCACCTCGCGGGCCGACCTCGCCCCCGCCAAGCTCGCCAGCATCGCTTGCGCCGTCTACATGGCCGGCGTCATCCGCGAGTTGCGCCTCAAGGTCGGAAAGGTACACTACTGAGATGAAACTCTCCGCCTCGCTCCAACCTCACAAAGGCGAGAGCTGGCCCGCCTTCGCGCTCCGTGCGGCCGGCCTCGGGTTCCAGGGCGTCGCGCTCCCGTTCAACCCGGCCTGGACCGATGCCGATCTCCTCGGCATCCGCCAGGCCCTGGACGAGCAGCAGGTCGAGGTGGTCGAACTGACGGCCCACTGCAACTTCCTCACGCCGTCGGAAGATGAGGTGCGCCGCAGCTTCGATGCGCTGACCCGGGCGATGGAAGCGGGAGCCTTGCTCAACTGCGACCACGTGGTCACCCACGTAGGCTCGCGCAGCCCCGACCCCCGCCAGCCCCTCGCCCCCCACCCCGAGAACTGGGCCGATGCCACCTGGGACCTCCTCATCCGTCGCATCTGGGCGTTGCTCGATGGCGTCGAGGACGTGGGAGTCCGCCTCTGCTTCGAGCCGTGCGCCACCACCACGCTCAACTCGCTCGACAGCCTGGCGGCCCTGGTGGCCGATGTCGCCACGGTGAGTGTTCGCATCGCCCTCGACCCTGCGGCCATCTTCAATGCCGAGGCGGCGGTGCGGCCCAAAGAGGCCCTGGCCGAGATCTTCGCCACCCTCGCCGACGCCATCGCCATCGCCCGCGCCACCGACGTGCGGCTCGCCGCGGGGGCTGACGAGCCGCTTCTCGAGCGCGTCCCCCTCGGCCAAGGGGCGCTCGACTACACAACATACCTCAAGCTCCTCAACGCTCTGGAACTTGACACGCCCCTGATCGTGCCGCCTCAGGAGGACGATGCGGCGTACCGCAGGGCGCACGATTTCCTGGCCACGGCGGCACAGGGCGCGCGGTGACAGGGGCGGCACCGGCCTCGATGGGATCTTGGGCGGCAGCTCACGCGCCGGCTGTGCGCTTGCGGGGGAGGACTGGATGAATGGATGTCGGGCAATCACCCATCCATTCATCCACCCATCCAACCATACGCTCAGCCCGTGCACGTCTTCGGCATCGGCACAAGGCACAGCAGCGTGAGCGGCTCCACGCCCGTGTTGCCGAAATGATGCTCCTCGTTGGGCGGCACAAAGACCACCGTTCCGGGCGACAGGGGCGTGGCGCCGTCCGGCCCCACCGCCTCTCCCTCGCCAGTCAGCACGAACACCTCGTGCTCCCACGGGTGCGCGTGGTGCGGCGTGTGGCCGTCGGGCGCGATCTCGAAGTGCCGCATCGCGAAGTTCGCCGCGCCGTCGCCTTCGGCGATGATCCAGCGGATCTTCACGCCCCGGGCGCCTTCCTCCACCTCCTGGGCCGCCACGTTCGTGTAGTGTTTCACCTTCATCGCGCGTCCTTTCGTCTCGCAAGAAACGCCGCCAGCCGGTCGAGCGCGGGCGCGAGGATGCTCTCCTCGACCGCGAAACACAGGCGCACGTGGCCCTCGCCGCCCGCGCCGAAGGCACAGCCGGGCGCCAGGCCCACCCCCCTATCGAGAAGGAGGCGGCGGCAGAAGTCGAACGAGTCGGTCAGGCCCTCGATGCGCGGGAACACATAGAACGCTCCCGCGGGCCGCGCGAGTTCCACGCGCGGGCAGTGGCCGAGGCGCTCGCACGCCAGGTCGCGCAACGCGCGATAGCGCATCTGCATCTCGCGCACGAATGCCTCGCCCTTGGTGATCGCCGCAAGGGCTGCCCGCTGCGAGGGCGCGGGGGCATGGCTCACCACGAACTCCTGGAGCTTCGTCATCTGCTCCACGATCTGCTGCGGGCCGAGGGCATAGCCCACGCGCCAGCCCGTCATGCTGTAGGCCTTCGACAGGCTGTTCAGCAGCATCAGGTGCTCGCGCAGCCGTCCCAGGCGACGCACCGGCGCCACGGGGCCGTCGAACACGATCCGCTCGTACACCTGGTCGAGGATCAGGCACACGCCACGCGCGGCGGCCAGATCGGCCAGGAACGCCTCTTCGGCCCCCGACATCACCCAGCCGGTCGGGTTCGACGGGCTGTTGACGAAGAGCACGCGCACCGACGGGTCCAGCGCGGCCGCCAGGGCGTCGTGGTTCACGCGAAACGCGCCGTCGTTCTCGACCAGCGGCACCTCGACGGGCGTCGCGCCGAGCATCTGCACAATGGCCGCCACGTTCGGCCAGCAGGGCGACAGAATCACCGCCTTCGAGCCGGGCTCGAGGGTCGCCGCGAAGGCCAGGAACAGCGCCTCCACGCCGCCCGCGGTCACCACCACCTCGCCGTCGGGGTCGTAGTCGAAGCCGTGGAGGCGGCGGGTCTGCGCCGCGATGGCCTGGCGCAGGTCGAGATAGCCTGCGTTGAGGGTGTAGAACGTATGCCCCTCGTCAATCGCCTGCTTGGCGGCCTCCTTGATGAAGGCCGGCGTGGGCACGTTCGATTCGCCGAAGTACAGGCGCAGGGGATTGGCCACCTGCGTGGCCAGGTCCGACAGCTCGCGGATGCGGCTGCGCGGCACCGAGGCCGCGTGCCGCGAGGGGAACTCGTGCACCGGCTGCTCCTCTCTGTTTCCTCCTCCGATGATAGTGGCAAATGCCCACGGGGTCAACCCGCCTGACGCCTGGTTGAAACCCCTTGGCGTTGCCCATATACTGCCTCACGGGGAGGAGCACTGAGAGCGAGGACGACGCGATGATTGACATCCACACCCACATCGGCAAGGTCTGGCGTGGGCGGCCCTGGCTCACCGCAGGCAAACTGGTGCGCTGGATGGACCGCCACGGGATCGAGAAGGCGGTCGTCCATTCCATCGAGAATCCCGAGGAACTGCACTACTACGTGCCCACACCCTACGTGCTCAAAGCCTGCCGCCGCTTCCCCGACCGCCTGTTGCCTTTCTGCAACGTGGATCCCCGCATCGAGAACTCCAGCCCCAAGACCGACTTCTACTCGCTCATCAAGGACTACGTGGACCAAGGGGCGCGCGGCTTCGGCGAGTCGCTCTCGGGCCTGCCCGTGGACGACCCGCGGCTCGTGGCCATCTACACGGCGTGCGGCCGCCTGGGCCTGGCGGTGACACTGCACATGGACAACCTCCGCGGCACCGACGCCCTCGGTCTGCCCGGCCTCCGCCGCGTGCTGGCCGCGTGCCCCGACACGGTGTTCTTCGCCCACGCGCCCCACTGGTGGGCCGAGATCAGCGCCGACGTGCGCGAGGAGGACCGCGGCGGCTACCCCAAGCGCCCCGTGGTCCCCGGCGGCGCTGTCGAGCAGGTTTTCGATGCCTTCCCCAACATCTACGGCGACCTGTCGGCCTTCTCAGGCTACAACGCCATCACCCGCGACCCCGAGTTCGGCCGCGGCTTCCTCGAGCGCTGGAGCCACCGCCTCTGCTTCGCCACCGACTACCTGCGGCCCGGCCAGGATTGTCCGATCATCCGCCACATCCGCGAGGTGGACATCAGCCGCAAGGCCCGCCGCCGCATCACCCGCGACAACGCCCGACGGGTTCTGAGGCTGAAGGGATGAGGCATCGAGGGAGGAAGCCCTTTCTGGCAGAACGGGCTCCCTCCCCCACGCCCTCTGCATCCCAAAGACTTATAGACTGGAGAAGCCGATGCTGCTGACCAGGCGAGCAGCCGCCCTTGGGTTCCTGATGTCACTCGGCCCCTCACCCTATGCAGCGGATGGTTCGCAGGAATTGCGTGACCACGCGCTCGCCGGGATGAAGCGAGCAACAGAGTTCTTCACGCGGGAGGTGGCCTGCCACGGCGGCTACCTGTGGCGCTACTCGGAAGACCTGAAGCAGCGCGAAGGCGAGGGCACCGCCACCGAGACCCAGGTGTGGGTGCAGCCGCCCGGCACCCCCGCCGTGGGCCTGGCCTTCGTGCGTGCCTACCAGGCCACCGGCGACAAGCAATTCCTCGACGCCGCCCTCGCCGCCGCCCACGCGCTCGTCTTCGGCCAGATGCGGTCGGGCGGATGGCAGTATCTGATTGACTTCAGCGAGGCCGGCGCGAAGCGCTTCGCCTACCGCCACCTGCCGGAGCCGAAGTCCAAGGGCGTTCGCACCCACTCAGTCCTCGACGACAACACGACCCAGGCCGCCCTCCGCCTCCTGATGGCTGTGGATGAGTTGGTGAAGGACGAGAGGGTGCACGAGGCGCTCGTCTACGGCCTCGACGCGTTGCTCAAGGCCCAGCTCCCAAAGGGCGGCTGGCCCCAGGTGTTCGGCCTGCCCGAGCCCGAGCAGCAATTCGCCCCCTATGTGAAGATCGAGCTGGATGGGACGCGCACGACGCTCCAGCGCCCCACCCGCTACTGGCACTACGCCACGTTCAACGATGGGGCGATCAACGACTGCATCGCCGTGTGCCTGGAGGCGCACGAGCGGACGAAGGAGGCGAAGTACCTCGACGCGGCGCGGCGCGCGGGCGACTTCATCCTTCTCTCGCAACTCAAGCCCCCGCAGGCCGGCTGGGCGCAGCAGTACACGCACGACCTCAAGCCCGAGTGGGCGCGCAAGTTCGAGCCGCCCGCCGCCTGCTCCGCCGTGGCCGTCCGCAACATCCGCTCCCTCATCGAGATCTGGCTCGCCACAGGCGACGCCAAGTACCTGGAGCCGATCCCCCCTGCGCTCGACTGGCTCGAGCGCTCGAAGCTCCCGGGCGAGAAGCCCCGCTGGGCGCGCTTCTACGAGCTGGGCACCAACCGCCCCCTCTACTTCGTCAAGGACACCTACGAGCTGACCTATCGCGACGACAACCTGCCCACCCACTACAGCTTCCAGGGCGACTACGGCGTCGAGAGCGCCGTCCGCGCCTTCCGAGCCGCGAAGGAGAAAGGCCGCGAGGCCCTGCTGGCCGAGCGGGCCCGCAAGCCCGCCGCCTCCGAGCTTCAGGCCAGGGCGCGGACGATGGAGCCCCAGGTGCGCCGCGTGCTCGACGCGCTTGATGCCAGGGGGCGCTGGATCACCGACGGCTGGATCGAGTGCAAGGTCTTCATCGCCAACCTCGACGCGCTGTCCTCGTACCTCGCCGCCACGCGGCCGGCGCCGTGAAGGGCTCTGTCATGCTCCCCAAGGAACGTGTCGCCGCCATCTTCGCGCACCGCCCGACCGATCGGGTGCCCCTCTACATGGGCAGCTTCTCGTCGCGGGTGGCCTCGGCCATCCTCGGCAGGCCGAGGGCGTGCGTCGGAGGGGGAGTCGTCCAGTTCTACGAGTCCGAGGCCCTGTGGAATGGGCCGGCCGCGCACGCCGAGTTCGTCGAGCGGGCATTCCAGGACGCGATGGACCTGCCGCGCGTGCTCGACCTGGACTATGTGCGTCCCTCGTACTGGCGGCTGGCCGAGCAGCCGACGCGGCGGATTGACGAGTTCACCTTCCTTTACGGCGACCCCGACGGCGCCTACCGCGTGATGCGGTTCGACCCCGAGACCGAGCTGTACCAGGTGGTTGACCAGCAGCCGCGCCGCGAGACGACGATGGAAGACATCGAGCGGCACGTGGCCGAGCTGGAGGCGAGCCTGGCCGGCTACACGCCTTCCGAATCCCTTGTGAAGGACTGGCAGCGGGCGATGGCCGTCCACGGCGGAACGCGAGCGGTCCACGCCTTCGGCATCGGGGTGGGCCTGCCCTATCAGGACGCCGCGTGGCTGATGGCGGTGACGCTACGCCCCGACCTGATCCGCCGCTACCTCGACGCCCAGGCCGAGCGGGCCTGCCGCAACGCCGAGCTGCTCGGCCGCGTGGGGGCGCGCTACGCCCACGGCGGCGGCGACTTCGCCGGCACCCACGGCCCCAACTACTCGCCCCGCGCGTTCCACGAACTGATGTTGCCCGCGCTCCAGAAGGTCTCCGACGCCTGCCACAGGCACGGCGTCTACCACATGTTCGCCAGCGACGGCAACCTGTGGCCCGTGGCCGACGACTTGTTCGGGGCGTCGGGCGTGGACGCCTTCTATGAGATTGACCTGCGGGCGGGCATGGACCTGCGGCGGCTCCGCGAGCGTTTCCCCCACCTTGCGCTGCTGGGTGGTATCAGCTCGCACACGGTCCATCGCGGCACGAAGCGCGACGTGGTGCGCGAGACTCGCGCCGCCCTCGACGCCGCGCGGGAGCTCGGCAGCATCATGGTCGGCTGTTCGAACCTGGTCGTCTGTCAGACCCCAATGGCGAACTTCTGGGCGATGATGGAGACGCTGCACGCCCGCCGCTGAAGGCGCCGCGCCCCCTACTCGAGATATCCCAGCAGGTGCTTCTCGGCCTCGAACAGGCGGTCGCACATCGTCCGGATCTCAGCCAGCGAGCACACGGCCGCCGTCAGCGGGTCCAGCATGCAGGCGTGGATGGCCTTCTCGCGGTCGCCCTCGAGCGCCGCCTGCACCGTGAGGTCCTGCACGACGATGTTCGACAGGTTGAGCGCGGCAAGCTGCGTGGGCAGTTCGCCGATGACGCACGGGTGCACGCCCTCGCGGTCGGCGAAGCAGGGCACCTCGACGACGCACTCGGGCGGCAGGTTGGTGATGATGCCGTCGTTCGCCACGTTGCCGTTGAAGCGGAAGGGCGCGCCGCTCTCGATGCCGTTCATGATGCCCGAGGCGTACTCGTGCGACGCCTTGACCTCGATGGGCTTCTCGCCGCGCACCTGGGCGAGGAAGTCGGGATCCTGCCAGTCCCACCGCGAGCCGGTCACTTCCCTGGCGGGCCGCCGCTCCTTGAGGCCGAACGGCTCCCACAGCTCGCGGCGCTTGCGGAAGTAGGGCACGTATTCGGACATGTGGGTGGACGACTCGGTGACGAAGCAGCCGAACTGGCGGAGGATCTCGAAGCGCACGGGGTCCTTGGCTCGAATCTCGGGGTTCTCCGCCGCCTCGAAGAGCAGCGGGTAGGCGTCCGCATCGTTCCATTCGAGCTGGAGGAACCAGGCCATGTGGTTGATGCCGGCCACCCAGAAGCGCATCTCGCCAAAAGGCTTGTTGATGTAGCGGGCGAGTTGCTCGCTCGTGCCCTGCACGCTGTGGCAGAGGCCCACGACCTCGATGCCCGTGGCTTCGTTCATCGCCCAGCAGAGCATGGCCATGGGATTCGTGTAGTTGATGAGCAGCGCGTCGGGGCACAGCTCTTCCATGTCGCGGCAGATGCGCAGCATCTCGGGCGCCGTGCGCAGCGTGCGGAACACGCCGCCCACGCCCACCGTGTCGGCCACCGACTGCTCGACGCCGTATTCGGCGGGGATCATCACTTCGTCGTAATAGGGCGAGCCGGCGTAGGCGCGGCCGCCGACGGCGATGGCCACGACCACGTAGTCGGCGCCCGGCAGCACCTCGCGGCGATCGGTCGCCCAGCGCACCTCCACGGGCGCCCCGAGCTGCCGCACGAGCGCCTGCACCCACTCGGCCACGTGGCGCGCGCTCTCCTCGTTGATGTCCACGAGCGCAATGCTGCCCGTGCGCAGCGCCTCGTGGGCCAGAATATCGAGGCTCAGCCGTTTGCCGAAGCCGCTCCCCGCGCCGATGATCACGACGTTCGCCATGCCGGTGCTCCTGGTGTTCCCCCCGATGCCGCCAGACTCTAGCGACTCGCCCAATGCGAAGCAAGCCGCGCTTGACCCGTGAAACGGAATCCGTATAGTGTGCCGACGCCCGGACAGGGCGGGAACCTCGCCTCCCTCGCTTCGCAGGAGCCAGAATGCCCGCAAGCCGCGCCCCGCTTCTCCTGCTCATCGCGTGCATTGTCTCGGGGTGCGCCACCGTGCGCATGACCGATCCAGGCCGCACGGCGACCGAGCAACTGCTGCTGAGCACCGCGGCGGACCGCGCCGTGCAGCAGCTGGACCTCGCGCCGCTGTCGGGCCGGAAGGTGTTCGTGGACGCCACGAACTTCGAAGGCGCCGACAAGGCCTATGCGCTCGGCTCCTTGAGCAGCCGAGCCGCCGACAAGGGCGCCCTGCTTGTCCCCAAGGTGGAAGAGGCGGCGGTTATTGCCGCCGCTCGCGCCGGCGCACTCTCCATTGATCGCACGGAGTTTCTGATCGGCATCCCCCGCCTCGTCCTGCCCACGCCCACAGGCGCGACGGTTCAGACCCCCGAGGTCGCCCTCGTCAAGCGCGTGGCGCAGACGGGCATCGCCAAGGTGGCCCTGGCCGCCTACGAGACGGGCTCGGGCAAGCAGGTGCTCTCGGTCGGGCCCGTAAGCGGCACCTCCTACTACACGCTCTGGACGCTCATGGGTTTTTCGTGGCGCGTGACGGATGTGCCCGAGAAGGCCCCGCGCTTCCGGTGGTGGCCCTGGGGCACGTAGCTCACCAGACGTGGATCTTGTGCCCGTCGCCGGGGAACCAGATGCAATCCACCAGGAACGACACGCCCAACCCGGCCACATAGCCCACCATGATGCCTACGAAGAACGCGCGCCAGCGCCGGTAGGCCTGGATGCCGCCGAGCTTAATGATCAGCGTCTTGATGACCCAAGTAAGGAAGATCGAGAAGGCGGCGTAGCCGGTGGTTTCGCCCGCGCCGATGGCCATGCCCACGGGATGGATGGGCCACCAGGCGTAGCGGTACTGAAGCGCAGCGACGGCCCCCGTGGTCGCGGCCCCGATGCCCATGAACAGCAGGCGGTTCCAGTCGGTGGGCATTGGGTTGAGCTCCTTCTTCGCGAGGTAGCCGAAAATCCACTCGTGGCCGCGCGACCATTCAAAGGCGTCGAAGTTGTGCGCGCCGCGCGTGTAGCACAGGTACAGCGTGTAGGCCACGCCCACGGCCAGCGACACGACGGCGGCCAGGGCCATCATCAGCAGGAAGCCGCGGCGGGCCCGCGCCTCAGCCCCGGCCATTCGGAGGTTGTGCGCAGCAGTGTACGGGATCAGCCGCTCGTTGTTGCAGTTCACGCAGTAACCCAGGCCCACCATCAGGCGGTCGGCGGAACTCATCTTGTCGTAGCCCAGAGTGTAGAAGGTCGCCTCCTGCGGCGTGATGGGGCTCCACAGGTAGATCAGCCCCGTCTGCGCGACGAGGCGCGTGACCCCCACGTAGATGATGAAGCCGATCGGCACGAAGAACAGCGCAACGCCGGCCGACATGCCCGCCCGAGTGTACCACGCAAACACCACGCTGCCGCCAACCAGGAGGCCCAATGCCGCCGTGCGGTAGCTCACGACCTCGCGGGTGTCGTCTGCGCCGCCCTGGAGGCCGAGCACGCGCCGCACCACGCCCGCGAGATGCCCGCGTGCCATCCAGAAGCCAAGCAGCACGAGCGCCAGGAACCCGCCCCAGTTCTGCCACCCGCAGGCCGCGCTGAACGGGCAGCCCCAGTTGTCGGGCGGGCCGATGTCCAGCCCCACCGTGTTGAAGATGCCCGCCTCGAAGAGGAACAGCAGGCGGAAGAACCAGACGCTGAACAGGATGTTCAGCGGCGTGAAGTAGGCGAAGCCCATCACGAAGAAGTTCGCCTTGCACAGGATGGCCGGGAACTTGGGGCTGAACTGCACGTAGGCCCAGGTCTGAAACGGAATCGTCGGGAAGTCCCAGTCGAAGTACGCGATCATGTTCCAGCAGATCACGGAGAACGGGATGGCGGCGCCGATCCAGAAGAGCGGCTGGTGGGCGATGGCCGGCCAGGGCGAGTCGCGGCGCTCGTCCATCAGGAGCATGGGAAGCTCGGCCAGCGGGAAAGTCAGGCGCTCGTGGTCCACCCATTGCCGCCGCAGGATCACCATCGCGCAGAACGAGCACAAGAAGAGCGCGGCGATGAGCAGGCTCCACCAGAACAGGGGCATCACCCACGCCTCCCACGGGATCGCCTCGGCGCGCGGCAGGCCGTTGAAGAGCCACTCGACCGCATGCCCCGTGTCGCTGGGTGCCAGCCAGCGCGGCATGGTGCGGCTCATCCACTCGGCCCAGAAGTTCTCGGGCGAGGCATAGTAGAACGGCGCCGAAATGTAGCTGAGCAGGAACCCGATGATGCCGAGCGACGGGAAGATGGCGGCCACCATGCCCATCGAGAACACGATCACCAGCTCCCACGGCTCGAAGGCCAGGTGGCGGCGAATCGCCCGCAGCGACACGTTCACGGGGAACACGAGCAGCAGGAAGGGCAGGAGCACGGCCACCGAGATATAGCCGAAGCGCATCCAGAGGCCGCGCGATACGTAGTAGCCGAACGGCTCCCACACATTGATGAGCGCGGCGAGCGCGGCGCCGACCAGGATGGCGCGGAACCTTCGCATGGCCGCATTCTACCCCGATGCGCCGCTCAGTCAACGCGAAATGCGCGCGGGGGATGCCTCGGGCCTACCAGGCTCCCGCGGCGACGCCGAGCTGGTAGACGCCGCATGCGATCAGCATGGCCGCGACGGCGCGTCGGAAGCCATTCTGGCCGATCGTGCCGAACGCCCACTCGCCCAGCAACGCCCCGGCGATGACGGCGGGCCAGAGCGCCACCCCTCGCAGAGCCAGGCCCGCGGTGAGGAGCTCGCGTCCGGTGAAGGGCGCCTGGAGGATGTAGGCGATGAGACGCCAGCTCACCGTTCCCGCGAAGGCCAGGGTCACGGCGGCCTTGGTCGCCTGCTTGCTCCACTGGCGTCCGTAGAAGTAGAGTACGACGGGCGGCCCGCCCGCGCTGAGGGCCGCGCCCAGCGCGCCGCTGGCCACGCCGGCCACGAACGCCCACAGCCGGCTCTCGGGCCGCGGCCCGGCTCGCTGGCGCAGGAACGGCTCGGCCGTGACCCCGATCAGCACCAGCCCCAACGCCCCCCGCAGCAGCCACTCGGGGCCGAACGCCAGCAGGTAGAGGCCGAACGGCGTGCCCAGCGGCACGCCCGCGAGCAGCCAGGCCACGGGCCGCAACCGCACCTCGCTCCGCACCTGCCACAGCGCGATCGCGATGTTCGGCACCACCAGCACGGTGATGAGAACCACGACCTCCCGGAGGTCCGCCCCGAACAACGGCGTCAGCGCCACAAGCACCACGGCGAAGCCGAAGCTCGAGACGCTTTGCACGGCGGAGCCCAGGATACAGCAGCCCGCAAAGACCGCAATCTGCCAACTGTCCATATGCGCGCCCAATCCGGCCCGCCGGCCAAGCACAGGGAGCGACGAAGGATAGCAGACTTGTGCGCGAGGGTCAACTGTGGTAGCCTAGCACGCGGCGCTGGCCCGGCAATGCCGCTCTCAGCAGGTGCGCGTCAGCGGGGTATCCGTCATGGTCAACAAGCGTTACCCGCACGACCTCGATCAGGTGGTGAGGTTTCACGGGCACTTCTGCCGGGGAATCCTGATCGGCTACCGCGCGGCCAAGATCGGCCTGGAACACCTGGGCAAGCCGCGGGCGGTGGACGAGGAGATCATCGCCATCGTGGAGAACGACTCGTGCGCCGTGGACGCCGTGCAGGTGCTCACGGGCTGCACGTTCGGCAAGGGCAACCTGTTCTTCCGCGACCACGGGAAGCACGTCTACACGTTCGCCGTGCGTCCATCGGGGCGCGCGGTGCGCGTGAGCAGCAAGCCGGGCCGCCGCCTGCCGCTCGACCAGATGCTGGCCGCTCCCGCCGGCGACCTCTTCTGGATCGAGCCCACCACCATCGAACTGCCCGCTCCCGCGGCCCTCCGGGACTCCGTGCTCTGCTCGCGATGCGGCGAGCCGGTCATGGCCACCCGAACGCGTCGCCGCGGCGACCGCCTGCTGTGCATTCCGTGCGCCGCGCGAGGGGGCGCACACGGAGCGCGGCCCCCAGTCAGGAATCGTCCCGGGCGGCCCCCCGCCCACGCTTGAGCTCGCTCCGCCGGCGCTTTGCCGCCAGCCGCCGCTCGGCCGCCGCACGCGGCGGGCGCGTGCGCCGCCGCGTCCTTGGCACGTGCAACGCGGCGCGCAGCAGCACCGCGAAGCGCTCGAGGGCCTCCTCACGGTTTTGCGCCTGGCTGCGGCTGGACTGGCAGGTGATGCGCAGCACCCCCTCCTTGCTCACGTAGCCCCCAAGCCGCCCGATGAGGCGCTGCTTCTGCTCCGCGGACAGGCTGGGCGAGCCCGCGACGTCGAAGGCCAGTTCGGCCTGGGTCGCCGCCTTGTTCACGTGTTGCCCGCCCGGGCCGCTGCTGCGCGTGAAGCGGAACGCCAGCTCCGCCAGCGGTATCGCGACGCCAGGCTGAATCGCAACCCTCGCCCCATCGCCCATCGCGCATCATCTCCTCGAGCGGAACACCATGGCTGTGCAGGCGCCGCCCCACTGTAGCGCGATGCCAGGCGTGAGGCAACAGCCCCACTGGCGTCCGGCGCGGGCAGCCGCTATGATGGGTTCAGGAGGACTGGTCTCGAGCCCTTCGCCGAGGGGTAGCCGTGCTGGCGCTGACGCTCTCGGGCAGTCGGGAATTCGTGCACTTCGGGGCCGAGCACTTGGGCGCGAGCGTGCTGGCCGTGGCGGGCGGCCTGGCGCTGGCGCTGTGGGTGCGCAAGGCGGGCACGCCGCGCCTCGACCGCGCAGCGCGCTGGGCGCTGGCCGTGGCGTGCGTGGCCTTCGAGGCGGCTGGCATCGCGCTCACGGGCGTGTTGCCGCTGCACTTGTGCGACATCTCGATCCTGGTCGCGCCCGTGGTGCTGCTGACGGGCAACCGCTATGCCTTCGAACTGCTCTACTTCTGGGGCGTCGGCGGCGCGCCGCAGGCTCTCGCCCAGCCGCCGCTCTTCAGCGGCTTCCCCGCCCCCATCTGCATCGCGTTCTTCCTGGGGCATGGGCTGATTCTGGCGAGCGCCTTCTATGCCACGCTCGCCATGCGGCTGCGGCCCACGCCCCGGTCCGTCATCCGTGTGTGGTTGCTCACGAACGCCTATGGGCTGCTCATCATTCCGGTGAATCTAGCCCTGGGCACGAACTTCCTGTTCATCATGCGGAAGCCGCAGACCCCCTCGCTCCTCGACCTGATGGGGCCGTATCCTTATTACATGCTCGTTCTCGATGCGTTGGCCCTCGTGGTGTTCGGCCTGTGCTACCTGCCGTTCTGGGCGGCGGATCGCCGGGCGGCGCGCCGGGTTGCGTGCGCGGCCACAGCCGGCTATGATGCGACCGGTTCCGCTCCCGGTCACAGGGACAAGGAGGAGACGCGATGAAGAAGGTGGCGGGCTGTCTCGTTCTGATCGCGGCCTCGTGCATGACCGTGCCGGCGCCCGAGCTTCCCCCCGCGAAGGCCGAGCCGCCCAAGCCGCTCACCGCGGCCGAACTCGGCCAGCAGATTGACGCCACGCGCTACGCCTCGTGCCGCCTGGGCGAAGAGCGCCTCGGCCAGATCGAGGCCCAGCTCCGGGCGCTCGCCGAGCAGGCGCCCGAGAACTCCCCCGCCCGAAAGGAGGCCCAGGCCGTGACCGCGAAGCTCAAGCCCGCCCGCGAAGCCATCGCCCAGCGCAGGGCCGACCTCGGCTCGTGCGTCATCCGCATCGGCGGCAGGCCGCTCGACCCCGCCACGCACGCCATCGTCGTGCCCGACCAGCCCACGCCCCAGGAAGACCACGCAGCCAACGACCTGAACGCGCACATCGAGCGCCTGACGGGGCGCGACCTGCCGATGGTCACCGACAGCGCGCTCGCTCAGCAGGTGCCCGTCGTCGTAGGCAATTGCCCGAGGACCCTCCGCAAGCTCGGTGTCCGCATCGACACCAAGGGTCTGGGGCTCGAGGGCATCGTCATCCGCACCAAGGGGCCGGCCCTGGTGCTCGCAGGCAACCAGCGCGGCATCCTCTACGCCGTCTACACCTTCCTCGAGGACTACTGCGGCTGCCGCTGGTTCACGCCCGAGTGCACCGTCATCCCGAAGACGGGGGCGTTCGATATCGCCGACCTGAACGTGCACCACATCCCGCCCCTCGAGTACCGCTCGACCGATTACCCCTGCTCGCGCCCCGCCGACTTCGCGGTCCGCAATAAGCTCAACGGCACGCAGACCCAGATAGACGAGCGCCGCGGCGGCAAGATTGACTACGGCACCTTCGTCCACACCTTCAATTCCATCCTCGACCCCGCCAAGCACTTCGCAGAGCATCCGGAGTACTTCTCGGAGATCAAGGGCAAGCGCCAGGGCGGCAACACCCAGCTCTGCCTCACTAACCCCGAGGTGCTCGCGATCGCCAAGAAGACCGTCCGCGACTGGATGAAGTACGCGCCCAAGGCCACCATCTTCTCGGTCTCACAGAACGACTGGTACAACTTCTGCGAGTGCGCCCAGTGCAAGGCCCTCGACGACGCCGAGGGCACCCACGCCGCCACGATGATCGCCTTCGTGAACGCCATCGCGCGCGACGTGGCAGAAGACTACCCCGGCAAGCTGGTTGACACCCTGGCCTATCAGTACACGCGCACGCCGCCCAAGACCCTGCGCGTCGAACCCAACGTGTGCGTGCGCCTGTGCACCATCGAGTGCGACTTCGCCCACCCCCTCGACCAGTCCACCCACCCCCAGAACCAGAAGTTCGTCAAAGACATCCAGGGCTGGAACAAGCTCTGCAACCGGCTGTACATCTGGGACTACATCATTGACTACGGCCACAGCGTGATGCCGTGGCCGAACCTCTACGCCCTCATCCCCAACATCCGCTTCTTCATCGCCAACGGCGTCAAGGGCCTCTACGAGGAGGCGTGCTACTTCACCAAGGGCTCCGAACTGGCCGAGCTGCGCACCTGGATCATCGCCAAGGCGATGTGGAACCCCAGCTACGACACCGACCGGGCGATTGACGAGTTCCTCGCCGGCTACTACGGGGCGGCTGCCAAGCCCATCCGCGCCTACATCAACCTCATGCACGAGCCGGTCCTCAAGGACCCCAACATGTACATCCACATCTGGACGGGCCCGAACGCCCCCTACCTGAACGACAAGGCGATTGCCGAGGCGTCCCGCCTCTTCGACGAGGCCGAGAAGGCCGTCGCCGCCGACCCCGTGCTCCTCCACCGCGTGCAGGTCGCCCGCCTGCCGGTCCTCTACGTGCAGATCGTCAACTCCACTCAAGGCTTCAAGGAAGAGGGCGACACCCTGGTGGACACGGCGACCAACGACGAGGGCGAACTGCTCAAGCGCTTCGAGTCCATCGCGCGGAAGGAAGGGCTCACGATGATCCGCGAGCATCAGCAGTACGGCAACCTCGACAAGTGGCTGGCCAGCGTGAGCTTCGCGGGCAAGAAGCTGCCCATCGTGCGCCTCGCCAACGACTCGCTCGAGCTGGCCATCCTGCCCAGCCTGGGCGGACGCATCTGGAAGATGGTCCACAAGCCCACGGGCCGCGACATCCTCAAGCGCTACAAGGACCGCGAAGGCAACGAGCTGCCCGACGCCGGCGGCTACGAGGAGTACTCCGAGGGCCAATATCGCAGCGCCGGCTGGAATGAGTCCTACCGCGTGGTGAAGCGCGACAAGCAGTCGGTCGTCCTCGAAGCCAAGCTCAAGAGCGGCCTCGTGCTCACGCGCACCATCACGCTCGATGACAAGGAGCCCAAGGCCACGATCGAGTCCACACTGACCAACGCCGGCAAGGAGCCGCGCCAGGCGTGTTTGCGCGCCCACCCGTCGTTCGCGGTGAGCGATCTCAGCAGGGCGGCGTTGTGGGTGCCTGTGCCTGGCAAGCCCGCGCTTCAGCGGCCCCTGGCCCTGCCCGCCGACACGCCCGAGAAGGACGAGTGGCTGGCTCCGGCGGAACTGCCGGCCGGCGAGTGGCGGATCGCCGACCCGGCCGCGAGCTACCAGATCGTCTGCCGCTTCGACCCCGCCCAGGTCGGCCAGTGCCTGCTGAACCGCAGCGCGAGAGACCATCGGGTGAACCTGGAGCTCTCCACGCAGCCGGCCACGCTGGCGCCGGGTCAGAGCCTGTCGTTGAAGCACACCATCGAGGCGAGGCCGAGCGCGGACATTCGGCCTCCCGGGCCTTAGAAACTATCTCAGGGTCTTCAGGGTTTCGCGACCCTGGCGTGACTGGCCCGGTGCAGGGCGTGGGCATGCCAGCTCCTGGCGGACCGGGCGGTTCCCCGGGAGGGCGCCGCCGAGCGGCTGGCGGGCGTAGCCTGCCCATGCTGTATCAACCCTGTGAGGAGGAAAGTGATACAGCATGGGCAGATGGGCGAGAATGGGCGATTCTCGCGGTTCCGGCCATATTCGCTCATCTGCGCGATGAGCAAGTATGGGAGCGGGACTGGCCGGAGGGCGTAAGGCAGTGGGGCATAGAGGGCTATGGGATGGCCCCCGCGGGCGCCGCGGCACCGGCCCCGCGTTGCCCAATGGCGGCCGCGCCGGGATCGCCAAGTCCTGATGAGCCCTATTTCAGAACCCACGTGGGCTGCGTTGCCGGCGCCAGCGGGGCGGATGCAAGGCGCGGCGACGCAGGCGATACCACGGAGAGCATCGCTGAGGAGCCGCAACGCGGCAGGCGCCCCGCTGCCGCCGCCACCCGAAGGGACGCCGCATCTTCTGGCCGCAGGCGACGTCGTTCGCCGTCAACGACGCCCTCCGCTGCATCCCCTCCTCCTCTCTCCTTGCCTGCGACCAGAACCGCGGGCGTCGCAGCCTACGTGGGTTCTGAGACAGTTTCTCAGCCCTGATCTTTGCCCACATCTTGGGGGGGCTGGGGCTTAGCCCCCGAATGGGGGCGATTGAGCCGTAGCCCGCGTTCGCGGGCCACAATGTCCTGACATGTGGGCAAAGATGAGGCCTTAGCCCGGGGTTCGCACGAAATTCCCGCTTTTCGGTTGCATATCGCCCCCGGGCCTGATATGATGTGGGGGTTGAATGGAGCGTTTGACGAACACGCGCAAGCGACGGAATGTGACCGGAACGCCCTCCTTGTGACGCGCTCGCCATTGTGGTTCAGGCTCCTATTGGCAACTTTCACCGCGTCTGGAGCCCCTGAGCGTTCAGGGGCCGCGCGGTCGAGCCCGCGATTGGCGATGCGCCCGATGCCCCGGACCAGCTCAAGGCGGCCTACTGCGGTGGACGGTGGGGTCCAACTTGTGGAGATGGTGCATGAACATCTATGTCGGTAACCTGTCCTTCCAGACGGGGGACGCCGAGCTGCGCGCCGCCTTCGAGGCGCACGGCGAGGTGACCTCGGCGTCGGTGATCACGGACAGGGAGACCGGGCGGTCGCGCGGCTTCGGCTTCGTCGAGATGCCCTCGGCCGAGCAGGCCAAGGCGGCTATCGCCGCCCTCAACGGCACCGACCTCGGCGGTCGCACGCTGAACGTCAACGAGGCGCGCCCCCGCAGTGAGAGCCGCGGCGGCTCCGGCGGCGGTGGCGGGCGCGGCGGCCGTGGCGGCTACGGCGGCGGTGGCGGCCGCAGCGAGCGTCGCCCCTCCTGGTGAACCGCAGGTTCATCCGTACGGACGCAACGTTCAGGGGCCTGCGGCTGCGCGAGCCGCAGGCCCCTGCTCTCTCGGGCGACGGCGCCGGCTATCGCGCCTCAGGAGTTCCCGTGAAGGCCCTCTTCGTCTACCCCGAGTTTCCCGACACCTTCTGGAGCTTCAGGCACGCGCTCAAGTTCGTGAGCAAGCGCGCGTCGCTGCCGCCGCTCGGGCTGCTCACCGTGGCCGCCATGGTGCCCGAGCACTGGGAGAAGCGGCTGGTAGACCTCAATGTGCGGCGGCTGCGCGACCGCGACATCGCCTGGGCCGACTGCGTGTTCGTGAGCGCCATGGCCGTGCAGCGCGCGGCGGCGCAACGCCTCATCGCCCGGTGCCAGCGCGCGGGCAAGCGCGTGGTGGCCGGCGGCCCCCTCTTCACGGCCGAACCCGAGGCGTTCCCTGAGCCCGACCACCTGGTCCTCGGCGAGGCCGAAGGCGCCCTGCCCGAACTTGTGGCCGACCTCGAACGCGGCGAGGCCCGACGGGTCTACATCGCCCCGGCCTTCCCCGAGCTGGATCGGACCCCCGTCCCTCTCTGGCGCCTCGCCGACCTGTCGCGCTATGCCACCCTGAGCCTCCAGTACTCGCGCGGCTGCCCGTTCAACTGCGATTTCTGCAACGTCACCGCCCTCTTCGGCCACCGCCCCCGTACCAAGAGCGCCGCCCAGGTGATCGCGGAACTCGATGCCCTCTACGGTGCCGGCTGGCGCGGCGGGGTGTTCTTCGTGGACGACAACCTCATCGGCAACAAGCACCGCCTCAAGGCGGAGTTGCTCCCTGCCCTCATCGCCTGGCGCCGGGAGCACGCCATTTCCGGCTTCCTCACCGAGGCCTCCATCAATCTGGCCGACGACCCTGAACTGATGGACCTCATGGTGCGGGCCGGCTTCACCACCGTGTTCGTGGGCATCGAGACGCCCGACGCGGCCGGCCTGGCCGAGTGCTCGAAGAGCCAGAACGCCAACCGCGATCTCGTGGCCGACGTCAAGCGCATCCAGCGCGCCGGCCTTCAGGTGCAGGGCGGCTTCATCGTGGGCTTCGACTCCGACACGCCCTCAATCTTCGAGCGCCAGATCGCCTTCATCCAGCAGAGCGGCATCGTCACGGCCATGGTCGGCCTGCTCGAGGCCCTGCCCGGCACCCGATTGTTCGAGCGCCTCCAGCGCGAGGGACGCATCGCCGGCGCCACCTCCGGCGACAACGTGGACGGCACCACGAACATCCTGCCGCGGATGGGCCTCGACACGCTGCGCGAGGGCTATCGCCGCATCCTCGCCCACATCTATTCGCCCAAGCACTACTACGCGCGCCTCAAGACCTTTCTGTGCGAGTACCAGCCGCCCAAGCTCAGGAACCGCGTGACCCTGGCCGACCTGCGGGCATTCGTCCGCTCGATCGTCCGCCTCGGCATCCTGGGCAGCGAGCGCTTCCACTACTGGAAGCTCATCGTCTGGACGGTGCTCCGCCGTCCCGAACTCCTCTCCACCGCCGTCACCCTCGCCATCTATGGCCACCACTTCCGCAAGGTCTGCCGGCTCCACGTCCTGTGAACCGCCGATTAATGCGCGTTAATGGCCCAGAGGCCCCAGGATGCGTTGCGCGCTGGATTCCGGCCCGAGACGCGACTCGCCGCAAGCACGGTGGCCGTATTCACTTGCGTTGAGCGAGCGGCCCCTCATCGCGGGCCAATGACCCCCAGGTCTCATGTCCGCTCCGGAGGGCTGTAGAGGCCGTTTCTGTGCGTTTTTCGCGGCGACGTAATAGCTTGACACATAGATACTTCGGGCGGTTGGCACCCCTGGCCTTGACTTGGCCCCCGCCGCCGCTACAATCGGCGGCGGTCGCTGGCATCGCCCTTGCCTTCAGGAGCTCGACATGGAGTTGCCCCCCCGCGAGCGCGTGCGCCTCGCCCTCGAACACCAGGAGGCCGACCGCGTGGCCATCCACGACAGCCCTTGGGCCACCACTGTCGCCCGCTGGCACACGGAGGGCCTGCCCGAGAAGGTCGGCCCCCACGAGTTCTTCGGCTACGAGTTCGCCGGCATCGGCCCCGACCTCTCGCTGCGACTGCCCACCGAGAAGCTTGAGGAAACCGACACCTACGTCACCCAGCGCGGCGCCAACGGCGCCGTCCACCGCAACTGGAAGGGCAAGACCTCTACGCCCGAACTCGTGGACTTCACAATCAAGACCCGCCGCGACTGGGACGAGCACAAGGCCCGCCTCGCCTTCGATGAGACCCGCCTCAACTGGGAGAACGTCAAGAAGACCCACGCGGACGCCCGCAAGAGGGGCCTCTTCCTCACCTTCGGAGGCGGCATCGGCTACGACCACAACTCCGGCAGCCTGCTCGGCCCCGTGCGGCTCCTCACCGCCATTGTTGAGGAGCCCGACTGGGTGGCCGAGATCTTCATGATGCAGGCCGACCTCGCCGTCCAGATCGTCGAGGAGCTGTTCGCCCGGGGGATTGACTTCGACGCGGCGTTCTATTACGACGACCTGGGCTATAAGAACGGCCTCTTCTTCGCGCCGCGGGCCTACCGCGAGTTGCTCCAGCCCGCCCACCGCCGTTACCTCGAGTCGTTCAAGCGCCGCGGCCTGCCCTGCATCCTGCACTCGTGCGGCAACGTCACCGAACTGGTCCCCGACCTCATCGAGACGGGCTGGACCTGTCTCCAGCCCCTCGAGGTGAAGGCGGGCATGGACCTCTTGGCGTTGAAGAAGAGGTATGGCGACGTGCTGGCCTTCATGGGCGGGATTGACGTGCGAAAGATGGCCGCGGCCGACAAGCACCCCAAGGCCCTGGAGGACGAGATCCGCACCAAGGTCGGCACGGCCAAGAAGGGCGGCGGCTATATCTACCACTCCGACCACTCCGTGCCCGACAACGTCAGTTTCGCCAGCTACCGCCGCGTGATCGAGCTGGTCCGCAAGCACGGCGCGTATGGCCGCAGGCCGTAGGGCGGCCCGAACCTCCCGCAGGTTCCGAACCTGCGGGAGGTTAGAGACAGGGCGCGCATACCTGCACGCGGAACCGGCACAGGAGCTAGGCCGTCTCGCCTTGCGGCCGCTCGCAGCGGGTGCAGGCGTCCTCGTCGAGGGCGAGCACCTGGCCGGCCGCCGAGCCGTAGCGGTAGACGGTGATGCCCTTGCAGCGGAGCTTCCAGGCCAGCTCGAAGATGTGGCGGACGTCGGCCGGGGCGGCGGCCTGCGGGAGGTTGCAGGTTTTCGAGACGGCGCTGTCGGTGTGGCGCTGGAAGGCGGCCTGAAGCCTTACGTGCCACTCCGGCGCGATGTCGAAGGCCGTGGGGAAGAGGCGCTGGACGCTCTTCGGCACGCCCTTGAGGCCGCGGCACGAGCCGCGGCGGGCGATCTCGCGAATCAGGTCGTCGCTGTAGAAGCCGCCCCGCTCGGCCGCCTCGCGGAAGAGGGCGTTCTCCTCGATCAGCGTGGCGCCGTCGAGCACGTGCCGCACGTAGGAGAGGGCGAAGAGGGGCTCGATGCCGCTGGAGCAGCCCGCGATGATGCTGATGGTGCCCGTGGGCGCCACCGTGGTGCACGTGGCGTTGCGCAGGGCGGCGAAGCCCCGCTCGGGCCACACGCTGTGGGCGAAGTGGGGGAATGAGCCGCGCCGCTCGCCGAGTTCCTGCGACGCCTTGCGCGCCTCGGCGGCCACGAAGCCCATGATTCGTTCGGCCAGGGCCACCGCCTCGTCGGAGTCGTAAGGCACGCCCAGCCGGATGAGGGCCTCGGCGAAGCCCATCACGCCCAGGCCGATCTTGCGGCTCGCCCGCGTGTTCGCCGCAATGGCGTCGAGCGGGTAGCGCGAGGCGTCAATCACGTTGTCCAGGAAGTGCACGCCCTTGCGCGCGACATCGGCCAGACGCGCCCAGTCCACCTCGCCGTCGCGGACCATCACGGCGAGGTTGATGGAGCCGAGGTTGCAGGCTTCGTAGGGCAGGAGGGGCTGCTCGCCGCAGGGATTGGTGGCCTCGATGACGCCCACGGCGGGCGTGGGGTTGTGGCGGTTGATCTCGTCGAGGAACACGAGGCCGGGGTCGCCGCAGCGCCAGGCCGAGGTGGCGATGAGGTCGAGCATCTCGCGCGCATTGTGGCGGCCCGCCGTCTTGCCGGTGCGTGGGTTCACGAGGTCGTAGTCCCGCCCCTTCGCGGCGGCGGCCATGAAGGCGTCGGTCACGGCGACCGAGAGGTTGAAGTTGCGCAGCGTCGCCCCGTCGAGCTTGGCGGTGACGAACTCCACGATGTCGGGATGGTCCACGCGGAGGATGCCCATGTTGGCGCCGCGGCGCCGGCCGCCCTGCTTGATCGTGTTGGTGGTTTCGTCGTAGACGTGCATGAAGGAGATCGGCCCGGACGCGACGCCGCCGGTCGAGCGCACGAGGTCGCCCTTAGGGCGCAGGCGCGAGAACGAGAAGCCCGTGCCGCCGCCCGACTGGTGGATGAGGGCCATGTCGCGCACGGTGTCGAAGATCTCGCGCAGCGAATCGCCCACGGGCAGCACGAAGCAGGCGGCCAGTTGCCCCAGCGGCGTGCCCGCGTTCATCAGCGTGGGCGAATTGGGCAGGAACTCCAGCCGCACCATCATCTCGAGGAACTCGTGCTCCGCGCGCTCGACATCGGCCTCCGGGTAGTTGGCGTCGGGCGCCGCGATGGCGCGGGCCACGCGCACGAACATCTCGTGAGGCGTCTCGGCCACCTCGCCCCGCTCGTCGCGGAGCAGGTAGCGGCGCTCGAGCACCTGGGTGGCGTTGAGGGGCAGCTTGAGGTCGTCGGCCACGCCGAGCAGGCGCTTCACGCGCCGCAGATCGGCCCGCCGCTGGCGATAGAGGATGTAGGCCTTCGCCAGGTCGGCCCGGCCCTCGCGCACGAGCACCCGCTCCACCGCGTCCTGGATCTGCTCCACCGTGGGCTGCCTGCGCAGGCGGGCGATGACGCGCGCCGCGCAGCGCTCGGCGAACGCGGGGTCGGCCGTGCCCACGGCGCGCTGGGCTTTGAGAATGGCCTGGGTGATCTTGCGCGGGTCGAACGCCTCGAGGCGCCCGTTGCGCTTCATCACGTGGGTTGGCGGCGGCTTCTTCGCCATCGGCGCCTTCCTCTCCCCTACCGCCTATTCTACGCGGCGCCGCCCGCACACGCAACCGGTGGTGGGGAGAGATTGGATGAACGGATGAATGGATGAATGGATGATTGGATGATTGGATGGTTGGGTGGTTGGATGGCTGGGCGGGAAACCCGCATTCTTCCATTCATCCACGCATCCACTCATCCTCTCTTGACAGCGCCTGCCCACCCCCTAGAATAGCGGCAGTGAAGGGGTGCTATGGCCAGAGCGTCGGGTGATTACATCAAGTTCCTCGGCACCGCGGGCGCGCGCTTCGTGATGATCACGCAACGGCGCAGTTCGGCCGGCGTGCTCTATTCGCTCGGCGGGTTCCAGCTTCTCGTGGACCCCGGCCCCGGCTGCCTGGTCCGGTGCTACGCCAGCCGCCCCAGGGTGGACCCTTCGAAGCTCGACGCCATACTGCTCACCCACGGCCATCTGGACCACGCGGGCGATGTGAACGTGATGCTCGAGGCGATGACCGAAGGCGGCCACCGCCATCGCGGCACGCTCTTCGCCCCCGGCGAGGCGCTCGACGGCGACCCCATCGTGATGCGCTACGTGCGCCACTACGTGGGGCGCATCGAGGTGCTCGGCGAGGGGCGGACCTGGGAGCTGACCCCGGGCGTCACCCTCACCACCCCCGTCCGCCACCTGCACAGCGGCGAGGCCTACGGCCTGCGGCTCGACACGCCGCGCCAGCGTATCAGCCACGTGGCCGACACCTCGTACTTCCCCGAACTCGTGCAGCACTACGCCCCGTGCGACGTGTTGATCGTGCACATGGTCCTCTATCAGGTGGACCCCGAGCGCAAGAGGCGCATCCTGCACATGGACCTGGCCGATGCGACGCGCCTCGTGGGCGAGGTGCGGCCCAAGCTGGCCATCCTCACCCACTTTGGCATGACCGTGCTCGACGCCAAGCCCTGGCTTGTCGCCGAGCGCATGAGCGAGGAGACGGGCGTGCGCGTGCTCGCCGCACGCGACGGGATGACGTTCGACCTGGATGAATGGATGAGTGGGTGAGTGGATGGATTTCCGGCGGTCCTCCACCCATCCAATCATCCAGTCATCCCCCTCAGGAGTTCACACCATGCCGAAGACCGCGGTTGAGTACACCGACTACCTCAGGGAGACGATGGCTGTCCTCGCCGACCCCGGCTGCCTGCTCGCCACCCAGGGCAAGGACGGCACGCAGAACGCCATGACCATCGGCTGGGGCACCCTCGGGATCATCTGGGGGCGGCCGGTCTTCGTCGTCCTCGTCCGCCCCTCGCGCTACACGTGGACGCTGCTCGAGGAGAACGGCGACTTCACCGTGAACGTGCCCCCGCCCGAGCTGCGCCGGGCCGTGGGCATCTGCGGCTCGAAGTCCCGCCGCGACTACGACAAGTTCATCGAGACCGGCTTGACGCCGGTGCCGAGCGCCCGCGTGGCCGCGCCCCTCATCGAGGAGTGCGTCGTCACCTACGAGTGCCGCACGATCCACAAGAACCAGGTCATGCCCGACGCCCTGGCGCCCGCCGTGGTGAAGGACTGCTATCGCTCGGGCGACTTCCACACGCTCTATTACGGGCAGATCCTGGGCGTCCTGGCGGACGCGGATGCGCGCGAGCGGTTGAAGAGTTGAGCGCGGGGCAGCGACGCCCCGCCTACAGCACGAGAGAGGAGACTCCCAATGGCCCGCCGCATTGCCCTCGTGATGGACTGTGGCTCCACCACCACCCGCGTCGTGGCTGTGGACGAGCGGGGCCGGCTCGTCGCCCAGGCGGGCGCGCGCAGCGGCCCCAGCCCGCAACTCGGCGGCGACAAGAGCTGGGTCGTGTGGGACCTCGACGCGCTGTGGACGCGTCTCGCCCGGCTCACAAGACAAGTGTGCGCGAGGATCAGGCCGAGCGACCTCGCGGCCGTCACCATCACCACGTGGGGCGCCGACGGGGCGCCCGTGGCCGCCGACGGCACACTCACCTATCCCCCCATCTGCTGGCAGTGTCCCCGCACCGCGCCCACCGCCGAGGCGATCACGAAGAGGGTGTCGGCCTGGGACCTCTTCCGCACCACGGGCTACCAGGTGATTTCGTTCAACACGCTGCTCCGGCTCCTGTGGCTCCGCGAGAACGCCCCGGAGGCTCTCGACGGCGCGAAGGCCTGGATGATGATGGCCGGCCTGCTCAGCCACCGCCTGTGCGGCGAAATGAGCATGGACTACACGGGCGCCTCGACGATGATGGCGATGGACCTGGCCCGCCGCACCTGGTCGCCGAAGCTGCTCAAGCTGGCCGGCGTGGACGCCAGCTTCTTCCCCCGCTTCGTGGAATCGGGCGAGACCATCGGCACGGTCACGGCGAAGACGAGCCGAGCGACGGGCATCCCCGCCGGCACGCCCGTCACCGCCGCGGGCCACGACACGCAGTTCGCCCCCATCGGCTCCGGCGCTCGCCCGGGCGAAGCCATCCTGAGCAGCGGCACGTGGGAAATCCTCATGGCCCGCGTGCCAAGGTTCACCGCCAACCGCGCCGGCTTCGATGGCGGCCTCATCATCGAGGCCGATGCCCTCCCCGGCCTCTTCAACCCCCAACTGCTGATGATGGGCTCGGGCGTGCTGGAGTGGCTGGCGAGGCACTTCTACGCCGACGTGAGCGAGACGCCGAAACTCTACCCCACGATGATCGGCGAGGCGGCGGCGCTCGCTCCGGGCGCGGGCGGGGTCACGCTCATCCCGAGCTTCGTGGCTGGCACCGGGCCCACCAAGCGCTACGGCACGCTGGGCACGGTTCTCGGCCTCACCATCTCGACACAACGGGGCCAGGTCTACCGCGCGGCGCTCGAGGGGCTGGCCTGCCAGCTTCAGTTGGCGATTGAAATGCTCAAGACCGCAACGGGCTTCGCACCCAAGGGCATCCGCGTCGTGGGCGGGGGTTCGAAGAACGACCTGTGGAACCAGATTCGCGCCGACGTCACCGGCCTGCCCGTCACCACCATCGAGCAGAAGGAAGCCACGGTCCTGGGCGCGGCCATCTGCGCCTTCGTCGGCACGGGCGTCTACCCATCGGTGAAGGCGGCCCAGAAGGCGATGAGGCTGAATGAGACGGTCTTCCGCCCGTCGAGGCAGCGCGATGCCTATCAGAAGCTCTACGCAGCTTACAAGGCTGTCCTCCCGAGGCTCAAGCCGCACTATTCGTGAAACGTGATGCGTGATACGTGATGCGTGATACGTGATAGGACGGAGGAGGAGCCACGAAACCTCTGCTCCTTGTCTTCTCTTCTCACGCATCACGTATCACGCATCACGTTTCACGCTACCTCATCTCCCTCCATGCTTCGATCAGCGCCATTGTGTTCCGCCACACCTCGTCCGATGTGTCGCGGATATTGTCCACGGGGCTGAGGATGAAGCCGTCGGGGCCCAGGGTGTCGAGGGCCAGGCGGACGGCCTCGCGAATCCCCTCGGGCGTGCCGCGCTCGACCGTGAGGAAGCCGTTCACGCCGCCCCAGAGGGCCAGCTTGCCCGCCGTGCGACGCTTCATCTCGGCCATGTCCGTGCCTTTGCCCTGAATCGGGTCCACGCCGATCAACACGTCCACGCCCGCCTCGATGATCATGTCGAGGAGGGGCATGGCGCCGCTGGTGAGGATGTAGCCGAACTTCGCCCCCGCCTGGTGGGCCATCCTCACCTCGGCCGCGAGGCGGGGGAACAGGAAGCGGCGATAGAGCGCCGGCGACCAGAAGTCCGTGCCCTCGTACCAGGCTCGGCGAACGAGCAGGTCGGGCTTCGCGTCGAGCATCACCTCCATCCGCCAGTGATTCCAGCGGCTCACGACGTCGAGGACGGCGTCGAGCAGTTCGGGCTGGTCCATCGCCATCATCACGGAGTCCTGGAGCCCGCAGAGCCAGGCGAGCGCGTCGGCGCCGATGCCCCAGCCGGCAGCGGAGAGCAGGCCGCGCTCGTGGGCGAAGCGGGTGCCCTTGGCCCAGAGCTGGCGGGTGCGGCTCAGTTCGTGCCGCCGCGGCGGGGCCAGAAGGTAGCGGAGCGCGGGCAGGTCATCGGAGCGCGTCACCAGCGGCTTCGTCGCGCGGGCCTCGATGTAGTCGTCGAGGAACGGCACGTGGTCGCCGGACGCCCAGTCGTCGGTCTGCTGCACGGTGCAGGCGAGCGTGCCGGCGGGCGTGGCGTATTCCTTGTGAAGGAGCGGGTAGCGTTCGCCCTTCACCACTTCGCGCCACTCGCGCACTCGGACCTCGGGGCCGAAGGTCACGGGCGGCCCAGGCGCATCGCCGGCGTCCCTCACCTCATCGGCGTTCAGGTGCCAGAGGTCCACCACGGGGTCGAGGCCCAGTTCCACCTGGCGTTCGAAGAACTCGAACGGGCCGGCGCACCGCTGCTCGCACGCCGAGAAGATCATGAACGACAGCGGCACATAGTCCGCCGCCTTCCCCTCGATGGCGCAAAGCATTCGCTCGCGGGAGGACATTGCTTCCGACATTCCTGGCCTCCAAACGTCGCGGTTTCCGCCGCTGGCTCCCGTCGCGACAAGCGTCCCGCTTGGCGAACGGGCGGAGAAGCCGCAAGCGGAACGCTCGCGGCTACGTCAACCACAAGTCCCTGCGGTGCCAGAAGGCTGCCCATCCAAAGCCACCTCACGGACTCCGTCTTCGGCTTGATGGGGATGTCCTCGATCGGGACTCCCTCGTCAGGGTCGGTCTCCTCCGTCACGTCTCCTTCCTGCACCGGCTCCGGAACCGGGGCCGGGGACTTGTAAATCCCGGGAAGAGCTATATCGTGGAATCCGGGCTTGAGGGCCGTCTTGGCTGGGGAGGAGGGTGATTCCGGGGTCGCGGTAGGCCGCCAGGCGGCCCGACTCGGCGCAGCCGGCCACACACACGGCGGCAACGGCGCCCAGGAGGATGCAGAACTCTGTGGTCGCAAGCCCACGCTTCCTCACCAGAATCGCCTCTGGCGGGTGCGGCAATGTCCCATAGCCTGTGACTATACATGCCTCGCCAGCCGTGTCAACCGCGCGCGAGCGCACACGCCGAAGTGGGCGAGTCTGCAAAGTCTGGGCGACTCTGAGCCGGAAGGCCGAGAATCGGCGATCCGCGAGTCTGGAAGCAGGGGACTCTGCGCGACTCTCGGCGGAAAGGCCGAGAATCGGCGATTCGGCGCGCCCGGAACGGAGAACCCCGTGCGACTCTGAGCCGGATGGCCGAGAATTGCCAAACGGCGGGATGAACTGGGCCAGACCGCGTTGATTCGGCTTGACAAGCGTCGGAGGGGGGGCTATTCTAGGGAAACTGTGTGGGGCCGGGGAGCGGGCACCTTCGGTTGGGGACTGGAAAGGAGTTGACTGCCGTGGGCGAATTCTTCCCTGGCATCGGCAAGGTGAAGTACGAGGGGCCGGATTCGAAGAATCCGCTGGCCTTCAAGCACTACGACCCGAAGCAGAAGGTGCTGGGCAAGACGATGGCCGAGCACCTGCGCTTCAGCGTGTGCTTCTGGCACACGTTCAAAGGCACGGGCAGCGACCCGTTCGGGCCGGGGACGATTCGGCGCTCGTTCCAGGGCGGCGACCCGATGACCGAGGCCGAGAACACGCTGCGGGCGGCCTTCGAGTTCTTCACGAAGCTGGGCGTGGGCTTCTGGTGCTTCCACGACCTGGATATCGCGCCCGAGGCCGACTCGCTGGCCGAGACGAACAAGCGGTTCGAGAAGATGGTGAGCCTGGCGGCTAAGCTCCAGAACGAGACCGGCGTGAAGCTGCTCTGGGGCACGTCGAACATGTTCTCGAACCGCCGCTTCATGGCCGGCGCGGCGACGAATCCCTCCCCCGCGGTCTTCGCCTACGCGGCGAGCCAGGTGAAGCGGGCGATGGACGCCACCAAGAAGCTCGGCGGCGCGGGCTACGTGTTCTGGGGCGGCCGCGAGGGCTACGAGACGCTGCTCAACACCGACATGGGCCGGGAGCTGGACCACCTGGCCCGCTTCCTGCACATGGCCGTGGACTACAAGAAGCAGATCGGCTTCAAGGGACAGTTCTACATCGAGCCGAAGCCGAAGGAGCCGACGAAGCACCAGTACGACAGCGACGCCGCCGCGTGCTATGCCTTCCTCCAGAAGTACGGGCTGGTGGACCACCTGAAGCTGAACATCGAGGCCAACCACGCCACACTGGCGGGGCACACGTTCCACCACGAGCTGGCTTTTGCCGCGGCCAACGGCATCTTCGGCTCGGTGGACGCCAATCGCGGCGACCTGATGCTGGGCTGGGACACGGATCAGTTCCCGACCGATCTCTACGACACCACCCTGGCCATGTACATCATCCTCAAGGCCGGCGGCTTCACCACGGGCGGCCTCAACTTCGACGCCAAGGTGCGGCGCCAGTCCATTGACCCCGAGGATCTCTTCTACGCCCACATTGGCGGCATGGACGCCTTCGCCCGCGGGCTGAAGGCTGCGGCGAAGATGCTCAAGGAGGGCAAGCTCGAGAAGTTCATCGCCCAGCGCTACGCGGGCTGGAAGACCGATCTCGGCAGGAAGATCGAGGCGGGCAAGGTGGGCTTCAAGGAACTCGAAGCCTATACCCTCAGGAACGGCGAGCCGAAGATTCAGAGCGGGCGGCAGGAGATGCTCGAGAACATCCTCAACGAGTACATCTGAGCCTCGCACGCTTGCACTGAGATACACGCGACCCGCGCGGGCGAAAGCCTGGGCGGGTCGTGCTGTTTGAGGGCAATCCCAGATTCCGCATCCCAGATTACGGATTCACGAAACGGGCAGGCAGCCTTCATCGCTCCAAGGAGCCGGCGTACACCCACGCCGCGGTCCCGGATCCTCTGCAACCTGGAATCTGCAACCAGGGGTTCCTCGGTACGGAGGATGAGGCGTTGGCGACGTACAGGAGCTTCGAGGACCTGCCAGTGTGGCAGAAGGCGATGGACCTGGCCGATGCGCTGTTCGATGTTGCCGAGACGGAAGCCTTCGCCCGCCGCTACAGCCTCCGCGACAGCGAACTCAAGGGGCAGCGGCACTTCGGCGCCAAGGAGAAGGCGGCGAAGCTGGCCGAACGCGAGCGGGAGGCGTTCGATGCAAAGGCCGCCGAAATGGTCCGTCAGGCCGGAGAACGAGAGAAGGCGCGCCGAGCGGAGCACGGCAAGGCGTGATCCCGGCTACCAGACTGCAAGTTACAGATTGGGGACCCAAGAGGGCAAGGCGAACAGCGGCCCCGCTCTTCGCTCCCCAATCTGGAATGTGGAATGTGGGATCTGGGACTCACTCGGACTGGGCGGGGGGAGCGACGGCCTGGGCAGCGGCCATCGCGGCATCGGCCTCGCGCCAGCGCTGGGCGACCTTCTTCTCGCGCTCGGTGACCTCGCGCTCCTTCGCAAGGGCCTCGCGGCTGGCCTCGACCTCGCGGCGGGCGAGATTCACGGCATCGCGGTCTCGGTCCAGGGCGGCGCGCTCGGCCTTGAGCTGCTTGCGCTCTTCCTCGTGCGCGCGCTGGAGCAGCGCGACGAGTTCGCTCAGCAAAGGGGCGACTCGCTCGTAATCGGCCTGCGGCAGGCGGCCTTTCAGCGACCCAATGACATCCTTGATCGCCTGGCTGGTGGGGAAATCCATCTTCGGGGGCTCCAGGGGGCCGGTCGGGGGCTACTTGCTGGCCTCGACGTAGCCCATGCGCAGCCGGTAAAGCACGCCATCCAGGTAACGCTTCTCGATGTCGGTCAGGTTCCCGCGCGTCTTGTCCGAGAGCATCTGGAGCAGATCAATGGAGAACCTGGCGCTCTTGAGGTCCACCTCTTTCTTCTTGCTCAGCGGGTTCTCGATCTGGCCGAGGCTCACGAGCACTTGGGTGGCCAGGCTGGAGACGAGGATCGTGAACTTCGCCTCGGGCGTCTCGACGGCCTCCTCGAAGCTCATCTCCTTCTCTTCCTTGCCGGCCGAGGGCTCCTTTCCGGGGGCTACCTTCTCCTGGGCATCTTCGGGCATTGCTCTCTCCAGCTCTCTCCATCCCCGTACCGCAGAATCGGGTGCATGCTAGCGCAACAGGCCGAGAGTGTCAAGCAGCACGCCGGGAAGCTTTGACTGAGGGGCACCAACCGGCTACAATCGCCGTCCCCACTGGCGACAGGAGCACGCAATGGCAAGGCACCCCTGGAAGTCGGACCAGTACTTCGTCAGCCCCTGGAACTACGCGCCCGAGGTCACGAGCGGCCTCGACCTGCCGCACAAGGTGCAGTTCCACGACATCACGCTGCGCGACGGCGAGCAGCAGTCGGGCCTCTGCTTCCGCAAGGGCGATAAGGTCCGGATCGCCGAGGCCCTGGCCGAAGCGGGCGTGGACCGCATCGAGGCGGGCATGCCCGCTGTCTCGAAGCAGGACGCCCAGGCGATCAAGGCCATCGTCCAGGCCAGGCTCGGCCCGAAGATCTTCTCCTTCGCCCGGTGCATGGTGCCCGATGTCCAGCGCGCCCTCGACACGGGGGTGGACGGCATCGTGGTGGAGATTCCGTGCAGCGAGCACATCATCCGCCACGCCTACAAGTGGCCGCTGGAGAAGGCCATCGGCCTGGCCATCGAGGCCACCCGCTTCGCCCACGAGAACGGTCTCTACACGGTCTTCTTCCCCATTGACGCCAGCCGGGCCGAGATGGACTGGTTTCTCCAGACCATCGCCCGCGTGGCGACCGAGGGGCACATGGACGCGCTGGCGCTGGTGGACACCTTCGGCGGCGTGAGCCCCAGCGCGATGGGCTACCTCGTGCGCAAGGTCAAAGAGCGGGTCAAGGTGCCCGTCGAGACGCATTTTCACGACGACTTCGGCTGCGGCACGGCGAACACGCTGCTGGGCATCGCCGCGGGCTGCGAGGTGGCCCACGTGACGGTGAACGGCATCGGCGAACGCTGCGGCAATGCCTCGCTTCAGGAGGTCGCCCTGGCCCTCAAGACGATGTACAACGTGAAGACCCGCATCCGCTGCGAGAAGCTCTACGCCCTCTCGAAACTCGTGCAGAAGGTCTGCGGCTACAGGCTCCCCACCAACGCCCCGATCGTGGGCGACCGCGTGTTCGAGATCGAGTCGGGCATCATCGTGAGCTGGCTGCGCAACTGCGGCCTCGAGCACGCCCTCGAGCTGTTCCCCTACCACTGGACGCTCATGGGCCAGAGCGGCCCCAAGGTGCTCATCGGCAAGAAGAGCGGCATTGACACCGTGCGCCACTACATGGAAGTCCTCGGCCGCGCCGACGAGGCTGACGACGATCAGCTCATGGCCATCCTGCGGAAGGTCAAGGACGAAGCCCTTCGCCAGAAGGGCCTCCTCGAACTCAGGCAATTCGAGTCCATCGTCGCCAAGGTCCTCGGCCGCAAGAAGCGCTGAGCGCCTCGCCACCCAGGGGGAACGAACACCGTGGAAGAAACGCCTCCAGAGAGTTCGCCGCACCGCAATAGCCTGATCAACTTTGACCTCACCCGGCGTGAGGAGAAGGAGGAGCCGGTCCGGAGCGGCCCGCAACGCACGCTGGTCTGGGCAGGGCTGATCGGGTCGCTCGCGCTGATGGCGGCGGGCACGCTGATCACCATGGTGGGCCGGCAGCCCTGGGGCCTCTTCCTGTTCCTCGCCGCGGCGATGCTCTATCTCTTCTGCCGCTGCCTGACGATCGGCGTGCTGAACACGGCGCCCAAGCTCTTCTCGGTCATCCTCCTGCTGGCCGGCGCATTCATCGTGTCGAGGTGGGAGGCTCTTTCGCTGATGGGCGTGGTGGGCATGGTGTGCCTGGGCGGCGCGCTGGGCCTGATGATCCTCGGCGGCTTCGGGCACCACGCGGCCTCGCACAAGCGCCCCGGCCATTGA
Source organism: Planctomycetota bacterium (assembly GCA_035384565.1). Taxonomy (NCBI): domain Bacteria; kingdom Pseudomonadati; phylum Planctomycetota; species Planctomycetota bacterium. The sequence continues at coordinate 109,702 of DAOOIT010000007.1, forward strand.
GCGGCCTGCTCACCTCCTCGCCTCGGCCAGGATCAGCTCCAGCTCGCCGCGGTGCTTGTGGGGCTCGAAATAGCAGTCGAGCACCCGTTCGTGCGGCAGGCGGTTGATGCGGTCGTTCATGATGCGCAGGACGCGGCAGTTGATTTCCACGGCCTTCTCAACGGGCATCCGCTCGGGGTTGATGTCGAAGCAGAAGTACCCCCGATAGCCGATCATCTTGAGGGTGTAGAGCAACGCCTCGGTCTGCTCCCAACCCACGACGCCCACGTTGAGGTCCTGGTCGTAGTTGCCGAGGGGCTGGCTGTTCCAGTGGGTGTTCCCCAGGCGTCCCTCGCGCGCGCAGCGGGCGAAGGCGTAGGGCACATCCTCGAAGCCCATGCACACGTGGCCGATTTCGGGCTGCATGACGAGCATCCTATGCCCCTCAGCGAGCCGGCGCTTATTCTCGGGGTGAGTCAGCCGGGCCTCGATGTCGTGGCAGGCGAGCAGGCCGTCGGCCGTGGTGCGCAGGATGTTGTTCGGCGCCGGCTCGTAGGGCTTCGGCTCGATCGCCACGCGCACCCCCGGCACCTCGTCCATCGCCGAGGCCACGGCCTCCTCAAACGTGTCCCACATCGTGTAGAAGGGCGTGCCGAGCGAGTAGGTGTAGCCGTCAATCCCTGGCCAGATGCCCACGTGGTCGGCCTCGGCAGCCCGGACGAACTTCAGCGCCTGGACCACTCTCTCGCGGGCCTTCTCGCGATTGGCCCTGATGGGGTTCGAGAGCGAGCCGAACTCAAAGTCCTTGTCGTAGAAGATGAACGGCCCGATGTTGGTGAGGCGGATGCCCGTCTCCCTCTCGAGCTTCTTGTAGAGGTGGAGGTTCTCCTCGTTGGCCTCGGTGGGATAGTGGGCTTCGATGCCGGCCACCCCCCACTTCGCCCACTCGGCCGCCATCGCGATGCGGTCCTCGAGCGCAATATCGGGCGCGTAGCGCTCGTGGAACCGCCCCCCGCCGGGCGCGAAATACCAGATGCCGACCGCGAACTTCAGGTCCAGCTCAAACGTCTGGAGGTGCTTGAGCAACTCCTCGCGCGAGCGCCGCTTCGTCTGATACCGCAGGTCTTGCACGCTGCCACTCCTTTCATCACTTGGCCTGGGGTCCCGTATCCTGAGCCTTGCCGAACGCCCAGGGGGCGAACTCGGCGCCGACGAGATCGAACTGCGTCGCGGCGCGCGGCGAGCCCGCCCCGTAGTCCAGGTCGCGGCCGGTTGTGACCCGATCGTCCTGAACGACGAGGCCAGGGTCCTGGCCGACCACCGGGTCGCGCTCGGGGGCCGGCAGCGACGGCTGGCTGCGGGCCGGCCGGTCCTCGCAGTACCACCAGTTGTTCTCGAAGCGGAACGTCGCCGGCGAGGTGCGGGAGCCGATGTTGGCTACGTCGCGCAGGTCGCGCGCGCGCCACACGACCAGGTTGCGGCCGAAGGCGCCATTTCGCGATGGCACGAACTGCTCGCCCCGGCTCTCCTGGAGGATACGCAGGACGAAGGCCGTGGGCCGGTAGATCGTGTTGAAGGCGGCCAGGCACTCGTCGCTGCCCACGAACGCGATGGGCGCCATCGAGCCGATGAAGGTGTTGCCGATGGCGGCAATGCGTCTGGCCTCGTAGCCGGGCGACGGCGGCCTGAAGAACTGGGCGCCCGTGGAGCCGCCCATGTTGATCGCCCGCTGTCCCGCGTGGAGGAAGCGGCAGCGATAGACCACCACGTCGCAACTCCCGCCCTTGGCCTGGATGCCGCTGGCGCCGCTGCCGGTGTGGCGGAGCGTGCAGTCCACGAAGAGCCCGCGGTGGCAGCCGACCATGTCCACCCCCGAGCCCCCCGCGCCCCATCGCTCGACGGTGCAGCGCCGGACCAGGAAATCGTCCACGCCCGACAGCTTGATCCCGTCGCAGTTGCCGCGCGGCCCCACGTCGCGCACCGTCAGGTCCTCGAGCAGAATGTGGTGCGAGGGCGCGGTGATCGTGCCGCCGTCGTCAATGTTCAGGCCGTTCAGTCGGGCGCCCGCCAGAACCAGGCCGCGCAGGACCACGAAGCTCACGGAAGACAGGTGGAGGCACCCCCCGGCCCCCACGAACACGGGGGGCTTCGCCGGGTCAGCGGCGGCGATGACGATGGGCTGCTCGGCCGTGCCGTGGAGGTGGGCCGCGCTGAAGTAGCCGCGGTAGTCTCCCGGCTCCACCAGGATCGTGGAGCCCGGCTTCGCGCGGCCCAGCGCCTCACGCAAGGCATCGGGGGTCGAGACCCGCACGGCCTCGCCGGCCGCGGCCACGCCGAACATGAGGGCCAGTGCCGCCCATGCCTTCATCGCGCACCTCACAACAAGAACCACCGCGCGGATTCTATGCGATCCCCCGCGTGCGTTCAAGGCGCGGGAACGGTTGACAGGCTCGGATGCCATCTGTACAGTAGGCGCCGGCTCGCACATCCCTTTCCGGCCACAAGAAGGCAGGGGGTCTTGTGTCTTCAACTCCGCGTGGCGATCGGCGCCGCCCGATGGCGCTCGAGGCCGTGAGCGATCTGGTGCTGATCGCGGGCCACATCCGGCCCAAGACCATCCTCATCGCCGGCGGCGACCGTGAGGACGATCTGCGTCTCGTGGAATCGGCGCGCGACCATGCCATCGTCGAGCGCTGCATCCTGGTCGGCGACGAGACGGCGATCCGCCGCGCGGCGCACGCGATCGGCGTCGCGGTGGCCGACGACGACATCCTGGCCACCGCCAGCCCCGAGGAGACGGCCGCCCGCACGGTGGACCGCATGCAGCAGGGCGGCGTGGACATCATCCTCAAGGGCAACATCTCCACGCCCATCCTCAACCGCGCGATGATGCGCATCGTGGTGCGCAACACGATCAGCCTCGTCACGATGTTCGATGCGGCGCCCATCGCCAACGGCCGGCCCATGCTGCTCACCGACCCCGGCGTCACCACCGTGTGCAGCTTCGGCCGCATGGTCGGCCTCATCGAGAACGCGGTGGACGTGGCCCGCGCGATCATGGGCATCGAGCGCCCCCGCGTGGCCGTGCTCTCGGCGAACGAGAAGGTGATCGACTCGCTGCCCTCGACCAAGATGGCCGATGCCCTGGCGCACCGTCACTGGGACAACGCGGTCGTCTACGGCCCGCTGTCGTTCGATCTCGCCGTGGACCCCGGCTCCGTGGGCATCAAGGGCCTCCCCGCGCACGGCGCGGCCCTCGAGGTTGCCGGCCAGGCCGACGTCCTCGTGTGCCCGAACATCGAATCGGCCAACGTGCTCTACAAGGTCATCATGCAGATGGTCGGCTACGGCCTCGGCACGTTCGCGGGCATCACGGTCGGCGTGCAGGTGCCCTACGTCATCCTGTCGCGGGCCGACAACGTGGAGACGAAGCTCCAGTCGCTCGCCCTGTGCAGCATCGCGGCGGAGCGGATGGACATGCGCCACCGCGCAGCCCCGCCGCCGCGTCCCCTCGTTTCGGCCACCCCGACGAGGCCCTTCCGCGTCTTTGTGCTGAACCCGGGGGCCACCTCCACCAAGATCGCGCTCTTCGAGGGCCAGAAGTGCCTCCGCTCAGCCGAGGTCCAGCACGAGGCCCCGCCCGAGCCCGCGCGCGATCTTCAGTCGGAGGCCCGGCGACGCGACGCCGTGGTCCGCGACTTCCTGAGCCGCCACGACATCCGCGAGCTGAACGCGATCGTGGCGCGCGGCGGCCTGCTGCCGCGCCCGGCCGGCAAGCTGCCCGGCGGCACCTACGTGATCGCCGAGGTGCGCGACGGGCAGGTCGTCGTGGACGAAGGGCTCGTGCACGCGATCACACAGACCCCCGAGGGCCTCCACGCATCGAATCTCGGCATCCCGATGGCGGCCGAGCTGGCCCGCGAGTTCGGCGTGCCCGCGTTCGTGGTGGACCCCGTGGTCGTGGACGAGTTCAGCCCCGAGGCAGAGGTCTCCGGCTACGCGCCCATCGTGCGTCGCAGCGTGGCGCACGTCCTGAGCGTCCGGTCGGCGGCGGTCCGCATGGCCGAGAAGACCGGGGCGCACATCGAGCATGCCAACTACGTGGTCGCGCACCTCGGCAGCGGCATCACCATCGCGGCCGTGCGCGGCGGGCGGATCGTGGACAACACCATCGCCCTTCTGGGCGAAGGCCCGTTCACTCCGCAGCGCGCGGGCACGCTGCCGCTCAAGGACCTCATCGAGCTGTGCTACAGCGGGCGGTTCACCAAGGAGGAACTCTACGAGGAGCTCACCCAGCGCGGGGGGCTCCACTCGTACCTGGGCGACCACCGCATGGAGGAGATCGAGAAACGCATCCAGGCGGGAGACGAGCGCGCGCGCCTCGTCGTCGAGGCCATGGTCTACCAGATCGCCAAGAACATCGGGGCCATGGCCGTGGCCGTGGGGCCCGACTGCGAGGCCGCGATCCTGACCGGCGGCCTGGCCCGGTCCGAGCTCATCGTGCGTTCGCTCAAGAACCGCCTGAGCCACCTCCTGCCCGTCCTGGTGCTCCGCGAGACGCCGGAGATGGAGGAGATGGCCATGGGCGCCTGCCGCGTGCTGGCGGGGCAGGAACAGGCCCGCCGCTACGTGCCGCCCGGGTAGCCCCGAGCAGCGGGCCATGGGCCTTCGGAGCAGCGGCATCACGGGACTTCAGGCGCGGCGCTCGCGGCTCGAAGCGTGCACCGTTGCTGCCTTCCACCTCTCGGGCTTCGCAGAGGATCGCACAAATGGCTCAGGAGCAAGAGAAGAAGCATTGGGTGTTCCGCGTGGGCCTGGCGGACCGGGCCGGGGCGCTCACCAGCATCGCGTCGGCGTTCTCGAACCGCGGCATCTCGATTGACACCGTGGTCGGCCACGGGGCCGCCTACACCACGCGGCACGACGGCACCGTGGTGGTGACCTTCTGGTGCACCGAGGCCGAGAAGGACGAGATCGTGCGGGTGGTCAAGCGCCTGACCAAGGTGACCACGCTCGAGGAGCATCCGTACGACTCCGAGACCTTGCGCAAGAGCGCCCTGCTCCACACCACGCGCCGCCTGTCGCCGCACGACGTGGCCGGCCGCGAGGCCTTCATCACCTGCGAATTGATGAAGCAGGAGCGCGGAATCTACACGTACTTCGTCGCCGGCTCGCCCAGCGAACTCGACCCCATCCTCGCCCGCTTCGCCGGAGAGGGCATTCTCCAGGACGTCGTTTACTCGGTCGTGGGGCTCTGATGAGGCGCTTCCTCCCCCTCTGCCTGATCCTGGCCGCTTGGGCCTGCGCCCGCGTGCGCCCGATGGGCGGCACCATCCACTGCGGCCGCTCGCTCGAGACGCTCAGCGACCCGGACCCCAGGGTCCACGAGCATCTTCAGCGCTACAACTTCCCCCCCGACCCGTTTCCGTGGCAAATGGAGCGCACCGCCGCGGCCGACACCCACGTGGTCTACCACGTCACCTTCCCCTCGCCGCGGCGCTACGAGATGCCCGAATGCAACACCGTCCACGCCGAGTACTACGTGCCCGCGCAGCAGAAGGGCAAAGCGCCGGGCGTGGTGGTGCTGGATATCCTGGACGGGAGTTTCGTGGTGGCGCGCATGGTCGCGCGGCATTTCGCCTCGGCCGGCATCCCGAGCCTCATCGTCAAGATGCCCTACTACGGCGAGCGGCGGGCTGCGGGCACCTCGCTCTACCGCACCTTCGTCGGCAAGCCGGAACGCATGTTGGAAGCCATCGAGGGCACCGTGGCCGACGTCCGCCGCGCCGCCTGCTGGCTCCAGCAGCAGCCCGAGGTGGACCCGAGGCGAATCGGCCTCATCGGCGTGAGCCTCGGCGGAATCATCGGGGCGCTCGCCGTCGCCGTGGACCCGCGCTTCGACCGCAACGTGCTGGTGCTGGCCGGCGGCGACCCAGTGGACATTCTCTGGCACGCGCCCGAGACTGAGGACGTGCGCGACCGCCTCATGGAGCTGGGCTACACGCTCGAGCGGCTCCGGGAGGAATCGCAGGCCATAGACCCGGTCACCTTCGGCAAGCGAGTCAACCCCCGGCAGGTGCTGATGATCAACGCCTCGGCGGACACGACCGTGCTGCGCCGCAACACGCTGGCCCTCTGGGAGGCGTTCGGCAGGCCGGCGATCCAGTGGTACCCCGCCGGCCACTATAGCATCAGCCTCTTCATCCCCGCCATCCTGCCCACGGCCGCCCAGTTCGTGATGAGCGCGCCGGTGCAGCCGACGCGGCGCTCACGCGAGTGACTTCGGCGCTTCCAGCAACTCCTTCACCTTCTGGAGGAACTGGGCGCCGATCACGCCGTCCACCAGGCGATGGTCGCAGGCGAGCACGAGCGTGGTCATCTGGCGGATGGCGATGCCGTCGTCAATCACCACGGGCCGCTTGGCGATGCGGCCGATGCCCAGGATCGCCGCCTCGCCAGGGTTGATGATCGGGATCACGCTGTCCACGCCGAACATCCCCAGGTTCGACAGGGTCAGGCAACCGCCCTCGTAGTCGTCGGGCGTGAGTCGCTTGTGGCGGGCCTTGGCGATGAGGGCCTCGCTGGCCGCGGCGATCTCGAGCAACGACTTGCTCTCGCAGCCGCGCACCACGGGCACGATGAGGCCCCCCTCAAGCCCCACGGCGATGCCGATGTTCACCTCGTCGCGGTAGAGCAGCGCGCCGTCGGCCCACGCGCAGTTCATCGCGGGCACCTCGGCGAAGGCGAGCGTGCAGGCGCGGAGGATGAAGTCGTTGAACGAGACCTTGCGGCCGCTCGACGCCTGAAGCTGGGCGCGGAAAGCCACGAGGGCCGTCATGTCGGCGTCCATCGTGAGGTAGAAGTGCGGGATGGTGGCCTTGCTGAGGGTCATGCGCTGGGCCACCACGCGGCGCATGGCCGTGAGCGGCACGCGGCGGCGGCCGGCCGCGGGCGCCTTCTCGACGTCGGCGGCCATGATCCGCCCGTCGGCGCCGCTGCCCTTCACGCGCGTGAGGTCCACGCCGCGTTGATGGGCGATCTCGCGCGCCGTGGGCGACACGCGAAGCTGCGCCACACGCGCCGCATAGGCCAGCACGTCGGCTTCCACGATGCGCCCGTTGGGCCCGGAGCCGCGCAGCACCTGGAGCGGCACGCGTTCTTCGCCCGCCACACGGCGGGCGCGGGGCGAGATGAACACCCGATCGGAAACGGGGGGAGCCGCCTCGACGACGGGGGCCGCCGCCATCGGAGCGGGCGCAGGGGCAGGCATCGCGGCCGGCGCGACGGGCGCCGGGCGCGGCTCGGCCGGCTTCGCGGCGGGAGCGGGCGCCGCGGCGGGCGCCTTGACCGCGGCCGCCGCCGCCTGGGCCGTGGCGAGGGCACGCGTCACCATCTCGTCGGTCACCACGTCGGCGGCGTCGCCGATGAGGGCGATGACGGCGTTGCAGGGCACCGTGGCGCCCTGGCCGTAGAGGAGTTTCTTCACCACGCCGGCATAGAAGGATTCGACCTCGAGGGCCGCCTTGTCGGTGTTGATCTCCAGGAGCACATCGCCCTTCTGAACGCTGTCGCCCTCGCGGACGCGCCAGGCTTCGATGGAGGCCTCCTCCATCGTCTGGCCGAGCTTGGGCATGACGACTTCGCGGATCATCCGGAACTCCTCTTGGGATTCCACGCGCGGCCGCAGGCTTCGCAGAAGGCCGCGCCGATGTGGGCCAGGATGTCGGTGGCCGTGAGGGCCTGTTCGCCGGTCCTCTCGACGGCCAGGTCGCCGGCGAGGCCGTGCAGGCTCACGCCGAGGTACGCAGCGGAATACGGCGGCAGGCCCTGGGCGAGCAGGGCGGCGATCATGCCGGTGAGCACGTCTCCCGTGCCGCCGGTGGCCATGCCCGGGTTGCCCGACCAGCTCACGTACTGCTGGCGCCCGTCGCTCACCACCGTGCGGTGCCCCTTGAGCACCGTGATGACGGAGTGCTCGCGCGCGAAGCGGAGGGCCACTTCGCTGCGACTCGCCTGCACGGCGCTCGTCGCCAAGCCGGTCAGGCGCGCCATTTCGCCCGGGTGGGGGGTGATGATGACGGGCGCCGAGGCGGCATCGAGCACCTCGGCACAGCCCTCGAGCGCGTTGAGGCCGTCGGCATCGAGTACCAGCGGCTTGCCGAGCGAGCGGATGAGCGCGTGGACAAGCTTCTGGGTCGAGCGGTGGCGGCCGATGCCCGGCCCGAGGGCCACCACGTCGCACCGCGCGGCGAAGCGGAGCATGTCGGGCAGCGCGCCCAGGGCGAAGGCCCCGCCCGGGACTTCGCGGAACGGGTGGGTCATGCAGGCGGTGAGCTTGGCCGCCACGACGGGCAGCAGCGAGGCGGGCACGCCGAGCGTCACCAGGCCCGCCCCACTGCGCAGGGCGGCCTCGGCGGCGAGGCAGGCGGCGCCGGCGAAGCCCGTGGAGCCGGCCAGCACCAGAACGTGGCCGAACTGCCCCTTGTGGGCGTCTGCGGGGCGGACGAGTCGCTCGATGTCCTGGCCGATGTCGAACACACCGGGCTCCTGGGTCACGCGCTGGCGACGGCCGCGACGAACTGCCTCGCGGTCTGGGTGATCAGTGCATAGTTGCCGCTGGCCAGGGCGTCCTTGCGCACGAGGTTGGAGCCGACGCCGAGCGCCACGGCTCCCGCCTTGAGCCACTCGGCGGCGTTCGCCACGTCCACGCCGCCCGTGGGCATGATGGGCACCTCAGGCAGCGGGGCGCGCACCGCCTTGAGGTACGGGATGCCGCCCAGCTCGGCGGGGAAGAGCTTCACGCAGTCGGCGCCCGCGTGCCAGGCCGCGGCGATCTCGGTGGGGGTGAAGGCGCCGGGCATCACGGCCACGTCGCGCTCGGCGCACAGGCGGATCACATCGAGGTTCGTGTTGGGCGCCACGAGGTAGCGCGCCCCGGCCTCGATGGCCTCGGTGGCCCGCTGCGTGTCGGTCACTGTGCCCGCGCCCAGGACCACCTGGCCGGCATAGGCCCTCTTCACGATCGCGATCACCTCGGGGGCCTTGGGCACGGTGAAGGTGATCTCGATGCAGCACACGCCGCCCTCGAGCAGCGCGTCCACCACGGGCCGCACCTGGTCGGTGGTGCTGCGCACGACGGCGACGATCCGGTGCTTGCGGACCCACGACATCACTTCGGTGCGCTGGGACAAGGGGAGCTCCTTCCCGGGCTGGGGAGGTTGGTGTGGTTGATCAGCGAGGCCACGTAGCCCGCTCCGAAGCCGTTGTCAATGTTCACCACGCAGACGCTGGAGGCGCAGCTATTGAGCATGGCGAGCAGCGCGGCGAGGCCGCCGAAGCTGGCGCCGTAGCCGATGCTCGTGGGCACGGCGATGACGGGCCGCCGCGCGAGGCCGCCCACCACGCTGGCCAGCGCGCCCTCCATGCCGGCCACCACGATCAGCACGTTGGCGTCGAAAACGTGGTCGGCGCGCTGGAGCAGGCGATGGATGCCGGCGACGCCGACGTCGTACAGCTTCGCCACGCGGTTGCCGAGCACCTCGGCGGTGACACGCGCCTCCTCGGCCACGGGGATGTCGCTGGTGCCGGCGCTGACGACCAGGATGTTGCCGGGCGGCGGCTCCTTGGGCTTGCGGCCGCACACGATGGCGCGGGCGGCCTCGTGGTACTCCGCCTCGGGGCACACGCCGCGGACGGCCTCGAAGATGGCCGGCTCGGCCCGCGTGGCGAGCACTTCGCAGCCCTCGGCGAGGAGGCGTTGGGCGATGGCGGCCACTTGCGCGGGAGTCTTGCCCGGGCAGAAGACGACCTCGGGCACCCCGCAGCGCAGGGCGCGGTGAGTGTCCACGTTGGCGAAGCCCAGGTCCTGGAACGGCAGCCGGCGGATGCGGTCGAGAGCCGCCTCGGGGTCCACCTGGCCCGCCTGAACCTGCGTCAGGAGTTCGCGGAGCGCCTGCACGTTCATCAGCCGGTTTTCCCTTTCCTGAGCGAGCGCGAGAAGGGCAGATAGGGGGTGGGGGCCACATCGAGCCCGGCCTGTCGCCCCGCGGCGATCAGATGGGCGCCGAGGCCGGCCACCATGGCGGCATTGTCGGTGCACAGAGCCGGGGGCGCGAAGCGGAGTTTGAGGCCGACCTTGCCCGCTTCCTCGGCCAGGCGGGTGCGCAGGCGTGAGTTGCAGGCCACGCCGCCGCCGGCCACCAGCGTGCTCACGCCGCGCGAGAGGGCGGCCCGCACGCTCTTCTCGACCAACACGTCCACCACGGCCTCCTGGAACGAGGCCGCGACGTCGGCCACGGTGTCGGGCGGCAGGGGCGCTTGGCCGCGGCCGCGCACGTTCTGGCCGTAGCACTGGTAGAGCACGGCGGTCTTGAGGCCGCTGAAGCTGAAGTCGAACGAGCCGGGCTCGAGCCGTGTGCGGGGAAAAGCCACGGCCCCGGGGTTGCCGCCTCTGGCCGCCCGGTCAATGGCGGGTCCGCCGGGGTAGGAGAGGCCGAGGACGGCGGCGGCCTTGTCGAATGCCTCGCCGGCCGCGTCGTCGGTGGTCGTGCCGATCACGTCGGTGTCAATGGGGCTCTCGGCGTGGAGCAGAATCGTGTGGCCTCCCGAGGCGATGAGACCGACGAGCGGGTACTCGAGCGGCTCCACGAGGGCGGGCGCATAGAGGTGGGCCTCGAGGTGGTTCACGGCGGCGAGCGGCACGCCGAGGAGCCAGCTCAGCGTCTTGGCGGCCGCGACGCCGATCAGCAGCGCGCCGATGAGACCGGGGCAGGTGGTCACCGCCACCGCGTCGAGCGAGCCGAGGGCCGCCCCCGCGCGCTGGAGGGCCTGTTCGATGGTGGGCACGACGGCCTCCACGTGGGCCCGGCAGGCGATCTCAGGCACCACGCCGCCGTACTTCGCGTGCAGGTGCTCCTGGGAGGCGACGACGCTGCTCAACACGCGCGTGCCGTCCTCGACCACTGCCGCCGCCGTCTCGTCGCAGGACGTTTCGATGCCGAGGACACGCATGGGGGAACCTGGCGCGTGGAGACCCTGGGGTGGCGGCCGCGGAGACGCGCGGGCCGGGCCTCGGAGCTCGTGCCCGGCGAGCGGGCAGCGGACTCAGAAACGACCTTAGCGCCTCTGGACGACCATGATCGCCTTCAGCGCATCCACGGCCCGCACGAGGGCAGTATCCACAAATTCCTTCTTCTCGCCCTCCTTACGGGCGTCGGGCTTCATCTCGCCCTCTTCGAGGGGAGGCTGGACCTCGGGCTTCGGCGGCTTCGCGCCGTTGTTGGTCTCGCTCACCCGCTCGTCGCGGAAGTGCTCGCTGAGGCCGAGTTCGTCTTCCACCGTCATCTTCACCTCGAGGTCGGGGTGAATGCCCCAGGGTTCGTTCTCCTTGGCGTCAATCTCGCGGTGGATCAGGCGGCCGGCGGGCGTGTAGTAGCGGGCCGTGGTGAGGCGCAGCTTGCAGCCGCCCTCGAGCGACAGGATGCTCTGCACGGAGGCCTTGCCGTAGGAGCGCTGGCCGACGATGATCCCGCGATGGTGGTCCTGGATGGCGCCCGCCACGATCTCGGAGCCGCTGGCGCTGAAGTTCGACACCAGCACGGCCAGGGGGAAGTTCGGGAAGGTGCCCTCCTTCTGCGCGTCGAACTGGTGCGAGGTGTCGGGGCTGCGGCCCTTGGTGGACACGATGACGCCCTTCTCGATGAAGAGGTCGGCCACGCCCACGGCGCTGTCGAGCAGGCCGCCGGGGTTGCGCCGCAGGTCCAGCACCATGGCCTGCATCCCATCGGCCAGCAGCTTCTTGACGGCCTGGGTCAGCTCGTCCACCGTGGTGCGCTGGAAGTTGTTGATGCGCACGTAGCCCACCTTGGCCCCGGGGTCCACCATCCGCACGGCGCGGACGCTCTTGACCTTGATGATGTCGCGCGTGATCGTGAGCGTCTCACGCTTGCCCGTGAGCTGGTGCACCACGGTGATGGTGACCTTGGTGCCCGGCTTGCCGCGCAGGCGCTTCACGGCGTCCATCAAGGTCATGTTGTACGTGTTGTGTCCCTCGATCTCCACGATGCGGTCGCCGGGCAGGACGCCCGCCTTCATTGCCGGCGTGTCCTCGAGCGGCGTGATCACGGTGAGGATGCGGTTCTGGTCAACCGTGATCTCGATGCCCAGGCCGCCGAACTCGCCCTCGGTGTCCACCTCGAGCTGCTCGACGTCCTCGCGGGTCATGAACTGGCTGTAGGGGTCGAGCTCGGCGAGCATGCCCTTGAAGGCGCCGTAGAAGAGCTTCGAGTCGTCCACCGGCACCACGTAGTTGCGCTTCACCTGTTCGAGCACGGTGACAAAGGTCTTGAAGTTCGCGTAGCTCTCCTCGCGCTTCTCGGCGCCTGGCGCCACCTTGAGAACGAGGAGGAAGGCCACGAGCACCAGCAGGACGATTTCGCGCGCGCGCATTCGTGCGCTCCTGATTTCCGGCGGATGGCTGCGATGCCACGGCTTATGGCCGCCGCCTGTGTACATGAGAAACCCGGCGGCCAACGGTGGCCGCCCCGCGCCATTATATGAGGTTGCGTGCGGGCGGTCAAGGTTCGCGCGGAGCGCTGACCGGGGCAGCGGTTCAGGCCAGGCCCGGTCCCATGCTGTATCCCCCCCTGAGAGGAGAAGTGATTCAGCATGGCCGGAAGGCCGTGGAAGCCTCCGGATCGCCAAAGCGCCCATGCTGAATCACCCGGGGGAGTGATACAGCATGAGGGACGCGGCCAGAAAGGCGGCGGATGCCCCAAACGCCATGCTCTGGGCGGCCGCGAGACCGCGGCAATGGGCGGGGCAGGCGGGGGCAGGGTATCGGAGCCGTCGGGCCTGTCGGCCTTGTCAGACCGGTTGGACTTGTCGGACTGGTCGGACTTGTCGGACTCTTCCGAGTTGTCCGAGGTGTCTGAATCGTTCGATTCGCGTCGGGGCTGAAGGGCTCGGCGGTCGGCAGGCTGCACGATCCCGTGCAGCCTGCTGCACGGCTTCGGCCAGCGGGCCAGGCGCAGAGCCACCGCCGCAATGGGGGCATGTTCGCATAACTATAGATTTGCCAGTTTCTTACGTCAGATCGGTCTTCGCAGAGCCTTCCGTGGCACACAGGTTGCTTCTTAGACATCCGTCAACTCTGGGGAGATTGACAAGTCGGCGTCAACGACAACAGGAGGAGGGCGTGAAACGGTTGTTACCACGCCGTGCCGCCCGTCCCCTCCCGTGGCGTGGGTAGCAATCGCTTGCCACTCCTGTTGCCACAACGCCGACCTCGACAAGGCGAAAGGATCGCTGCCAGTGAGTGGTCCTTTCGCCTTCTATTATGGCCCGCTCTTCGCCCCCAGTTGCGTGCCTGCGGCTGATCCGCTAGAATCCCCGGCAGCAGGGCTGTTCCGCGCGAATCCGAGGGCCGCCGAATGCTGGACGCTGAGGCGATTCGGGCATCGCTGGATAACGGGTGGGCGCAGGCCGAGCTGCGGGTGCTGGGCAGCGTGAGCTCCACCAGCGACATCGCGTGGGCCTGGGCCGACGCCGGGTGCGCGGAGGGCACCGCGGTGTTCGCCGAGGAGCAGGTGCAGGGCCGCGGCCGGTTCGGCAGGGCCTGGCTGAGTCCCAGGGGCCGGGGGCTCCTGATGTCGTTCGTGCTCCGGCCCGAGACGGGCGACATCGGCCCCGCGCACATCACGGCGTTGGCCGCGGTGGCCGTGGCGGAGGCCATCGAGGCCGAGGCGGGCCTTGCCGCGGGCATCCGCTGGCCGAACGACGTGGTGCTCGCCGGCCGCAAGGTGGCCGGCATCCTCACGGAGTGCCGCGGCGCCAGGGTGGCCCCGTGCGTCGTGGGCATCGGCATCAACGTGAACACGCTGCGCGGCGAGCTTCCCGAGGAGATCCGCCCGACGGCTACCAGCCTGGCGATCGAGGCCGGCAGGCCGTTCGCCCGCGAGGCGGTCGCAGGCGCGGTGTTGCGTCGCGTGGGCGTGCACTACCGCGAGGCGCTGGCGGGCCGCTGGGCCGGCGTCGCCGAGCAATGGGCGCGGCGGGCCGCCCTGCTGGGCCAGGCGGTCCGCGTGCAGACCCAGCGGAGCAGCCACGAGGGGCGCCTGGTCGCCAGCGACCCCCTGCTGGGCGTCGAGCTCGAGTTCCCCGGCGGCGAACGCCGGGCCTTCCGGGCCGAGGAGGCCCTCCGCGTGCTGCCGCTCGCCGCAGGCGCGGGTTCTGATTGAAGGAGTGAGGCATGCTCCACGCCGTCATCATGGCGGGCGGCAGCGGCAGGCGCTTCTGGCCCGAGAGCCGACGCAACCGCCCCAAGCAGGTGCTGCCCATCGTCGGCAGCCGCCCGATGATCGCTGAAACGCTGCGGCGCCTCGAGGGCCTGGTGCCCGTCGAGCGCACGACCATCGTCACCCACGAGTCGCAGGCGGCCCCGATCCTCGAGTGCCTGGGCGTGGGGCCGTTGCCGCGCGTCCTCGCCGAGCCGTTCGGCCGGGACACTGCCGCCTGCATCGGGCTGGCCGCCGTGCACGTGCGGCGCGACGACCCCGACGGCATCATGCTCGCGATGCCGGCCGACCAGGTGATCGAGCCGGCCGCCCGGTTCCAAGAGGTGATGCTCGCGGCGGCCGAGGTGGCGGCGGGCCAGGATGCCCTCGTCACCTGCGGCATCCGGCCGCGGCACCCCGCCACCGGCTATGGCTACATTCATCGCGGGGCGCGCGTGGCGGAGGCCCGAGGCATCCCGGTCTACGAGGTCCAGCGTTTCCGCGAGAAGCCGGCCCGAGCCGTGGCCGAGGAGTACCTGGCCTCGGGCGACTACTATTGGAACAGCGGCATCTTCTGCTGGCGCGCGAGCACGATCCTGGACGCCTTGCGGCGCTTCACGCCGCGGCTGCACGCGGCCCTCGAGCGCATCGGGGGCGCCATCGCCACCCCCAACGCCGCCACCGTGCTGCGCGAGGCCTATGAGCCGCTCGAGCGCATCTCCATTGACTATGCGGTGCTCGAGCGCGCCGAGAAGATTCGCGTGATCGAGGCGGACTTCGAGTGGGCGGACGTTGGCTCGTGGGACTCCGTGCTTCGGCTCCGCGGCGCGGAGGCCGATGAGAACGGCAACATCCTCTCGGGCTGCTGCGCGGTGATTGACGTGGCCAACTCGCTCATCCTGGGAGATGCCGACCACCTGCTTGGCGTCGTGGGCCTCGAAGGCGTGGTGATCGTCCGCACGCCGGACGCCACGCTCGTCTGCTCGCGGCGCAGCGCCGAGGAGGTGAAGCAGCTCGTGGACGCCATCGAGAACAGGCGGCTCACCCGCTATCTCTAGGGACTTGAGTATGCGCCTGCTGGGGATTGACTACGGCGACCGGCGCATCGGCCTGGCCATCGGCGACACCGACGTGGGGATCGCCATGGGCCTCCCCACGCTCGAGCGCCCCTCCCCCGCTACCGACGTCACCGAGCCCCTGCGACGCATCTGCCGCGAGCAGGGCATCCAGCGCATCATCGTCGGCTTGCCGGTGAACATGGACAGCACGCACGGCGAACGGGCGCGCCTGTCGCTCGCGTTCGTGCAGAGCCTGCGCAACGCCCTGGGGATCGAGGTGGAAGCGTACGACGAGCGCCTGACCACCCAACAGGCCGACCGCGCGATGCTCGAGGGGAACCTCTCGCGGAAGAAGCGCCAGGCTCGCGTGGACCGCCTGGCCGCCCAGCTTCTGCTTCAGAGCTATCTCGATGCTATGCGGGGGCCGAAGTAGCCCGCTCGGCCCGCGAGGCGGCCAGGAAGGCCATGCCCAGCGCCAGCGGCGCCAGCAGACTCAACAGGGCCACGCGGTAGCCCGCCCAGTCGGCCATTGCCGCAAAGAGCGTGCAGCCGAACACCGAGAGCTTCTGCGTCACGCCGTAGAGGCCGAAGAACTCGCCCACCTGCTCGGGCGGCGCCACGTCGAGCACGAACTTGCGTCCCGCCACCCACACGCCGGCCAGCCCGCCGCTGCCGAAGACCAGGATCGTGGGGATCACCACCCACGGCTCGCGGGTCGCCGCGGCCACAACGATGCAGAGGCCCAGGCTGCCCGTGGCGGCCAGGAGCGCGCGTTTCGAGCCGAGGCGATCGGTGAGCCATCCCATGCCCATCCCCAGCACGAACGCGCTCACGCTCATCCCCACCAGCACGCCCAGCGACCCCCTCTCGGTGTAGCCGGCCCCCTTCATCAGATACGACCGCGTCCACATGATCAGCGCGTTCACCACGTCGGTGCACAGGAAGTTGCCGACGAAGAAACAGAGCACGGGGCGGACGTGCCAGAGCCGCCGCAGCGTGCGGCCCAGGCCGCGGAACTGCTCGGCCACCATCTGCCGCGTCACACGCGCCTTGTCGGCGGGCGGCGGGGCGTGCACGTAGAGGAAGGCCGGCAACGAGCTCGCAAAAAATGCCACTCCCGCGACAACGAACGCCGTGCGCATCGCGCCCGTGGCGCCCACGGCGAACTGCGCGATGGGCAGAGCGATGACGACGCCCAGGTAGCCCAGCCCCACCCCGAGGCCCGACACGCGCCCCTGGCGCTCGGGCGAAGCCACGACAGGCAGCAGGCAGTCGTAGAAGACGAGCGACGCCTGGTAAGCCAGGTTCGCGATGCCGAAGCACGCGAGCGCGGCCACCAGCACCAGGCCCGGCGCCGGCGAGCCGGCCGCCGCGTCGTAGAGCCGGTCGTTCGCCACCACGCCAATCGCCGCCGCCGCCCCGCAGCACGCGAGCGTGAACCAGAAGAGGTAGCGTTTCGCTCGCCCCGTGCGGTCGGCCACGGCCCCCGCGATGGGCACGAACAGCCCGGCGGCGATCATGGAAAGTGTCTGCGCGATGCCCGTGTAGAGGTCGCGCCCCGCCAGCCTGGCCATGAAGACGGGGAAGAACGCGGTCACCACTACCGCCGAGTAGATCGTGTTCGCGAAGTCGTACATCGCCCAACTGAAGATGGGCAAGGGGCGGTCCCTGGGGCAGGGCTGGGGAGCCATGGAGCGCGGCACCTCAGGGGGGAAGCTGGCCGAAGCGCCCGCTCAGCAGCCGGTCCGCGGCGGCGAGCACCAGGTCGGGCGTGATGAGCGTCATGCACCGGTGGTCGGTGGCGCACACCTTCTTCTGGCAGGGGCCGCAGTCCACCTTCACCTGCACGATGGCCTGCTTCTCCAGGTTCACGTTGGTGTAGAGGGGGCTGGTGGAACCCATGATGCACACCACCGGCACGTCGAAGGCCACGGCGTAGTGGCGCGCGCCCGTGTCGTTGGTCACCAGCAGCGAGCAGCGGCGCACGAGCGGCTTGAGCACATCCAGGTCCAGTTCCCCGGGTTCGGGCAGGATCGGCCTGTGCGCCATCGCGCCGGCGATCGTCTCGAGGATGGGCCGCTCGGCGGGCGAGCCAAAGAGGATGATGCGGAAGCCCCTGGCCGCCAGCGCATCGGCCACGACGACGAAGCGGTCGGCGGGCCAGAGCTTCGACGAACCGAAGGCGCCGCCGGGGTTCATCCCGATGAGGCGGGCGTCGGGGCCGACCTGGTGCCTGGCCAGCAGCGCGTCGCCGCGGGCCTGGCACTCGGGCGTGATGAACAGCTCCTCGCGCTGGGTGAGGCCCTGGCAGCCGAGGTGCTGGCAGAGCGTGAGGTAGTAGTCCACCATGTTGCGGGGCACGAAGCGCCCCTTGCTGTCGCGCGGCGGGGCGATGGGCGCGCTGAGCAGGGGGCCGCGACGGCGGCGGTCGTAGCCGATGCGGTAGCCCACGCCGCCCAGCCAGGCCTCGAGCGCCGTGCGGAATGAGTTGGGCAGGATCACGCCCAGGTCGAAGCGCCCCGCTCGCAGCCGGCGCGTGAGCGCCCAGAAGCGGCCCAGGCCGCGGTCCTCGGTGGCGATCACCTCGTCGAACCAGGGCGAGCCGGCGAGGATGGGCCTGACGTAGGGTCGCAGCACGACGGCCAGATGGGCGGCGGGGTAGTTCTCGCGGAGCGCGCGAAAGGTCGGCGTGGCCATCACCACGTCGCCCACCCAGTTGGGGGCGCGGACGACGATGCGTTGGGCTTCGACCTTCACGGGCAGAGGAGTTCCTCGACGAATCGGCAGAGGGTGTGGCCGGCCGCGGCGTGGCACTCCTGCACGGTGGGCGTGTCGGGGCCGGGGGCCTGGATGCAGACGTCGCACGCGGCGGCCATGGCGCCCCCGGTCGCGCCCGCGAAGCCGATGACGCGCATCTCGAGCCGCCTGGCCGTCTCGATGGCCTTGAGCACGTTGGGGGAGTTGCCGCTGGTGGAGTACGCGAGCAGCACGTCGCCCGGGCGGCCGAGGCCCTCCACCTGGCGGGCGAAGATCGTCTCGAAGCCGTAGTCATTGGCCACGGCGGTCATCACCGAGGTGTCGGTGGTGAGTGCGATGGCGTGGAAAGCGGGGCGCTCGCGCCGGAAACGCCCGACCAGTTCGCCCGCGATGTGCTGGGCGTCGGCCGCGCTGCCGCCGTTGCCGCACAGCAGCACCTTGCCGCCCGAGCGCAGGCAGGCCGCCACGATCTCCACGGCCCGCGCAATGTCGCCCGCCGCCTGCTCGGCGAACCGCTTCTTGGCCTCGGCGCTGGCCAGCACCGCCTCTCGCACACGCTGCACCAGGTCGCTCATCCGTCGCTCCGTCCGTGGGCATCCAGGATCTTCCGCACGATGCGGCTGGTGGAGTGATAGTGGGACATGGGGGCGCGCTCGATGCGGCCGCCATAGCCTTCCACAATCTCCCAGCCCACCACTTCCTCCTTGCTCTTGTAGTCGCCGCCCTTCACCAAAATGTCGGGCTGGAGGAGCTGGAGGAGGGGCCGCGGCGTGTCCTCGGGGAACACAGCCACGTAGTCCACGTGGTGCACGGCCGAGAGCAGCTCGACGCGTTCGGCCTCGGTGAGCACGGGGCGGCTGGGGCCTTTGAGGCGGCGGATCGACTCGTCGCTGTTCGTGGCCACGATCAGCACGTCGCCCAGGCTCTTCGAGTGGCGCAGCAGCGAGATGTGGTTGGCGTTGAGCAGGTCGAAGCAGCCGTTGGTGAAAACGATGGTGCGGCCCTGGCTCTTGAGGGTGCGGACGATCTGGGCGAGTTCCTCACGGCTGCGCAGCTTGGTGGGCGCGGAGCCGCCGGCGCGCTCGAGGTCGGCCACCCGGTGCATCTCGGCCGCGATCTCCTCGCGCGAGAGGGGCACCACGCCGATCTTGGCGACCTCCAGGCCGCCCGCGAGGTTGGCCGCCTCGACCGCCTCGTCCCACGAGCCGCCGGCGCCGAGCACGAGGCCGAGCACGCTCAGCACCATGTCGCCCGCGCCGGTGATGTCGTACAGCTCCCGCGCCCTGGCGGGGAACTTGCGGGGCCTCTGGCCGCCGCGGTAGAGGGCGATGCCGTCGCGGTCCATCGTCACCACGCAGGCTTCCAGCTCGAGGCGCCGCAGCAGGCGCCGCCCGATTCTGTCCACCTCCGAGCGCCCGACGTTCAGGCCGGCGGCCTCGGCCGCCTCGACGAAGTTGGGCGAGATCGCCGAGCAGCCGCGATAGCGGCCGGGGTCCACACCGCGGGCGGGGTCCACAAGCACCCGTTTGCCGGCACGCCGGCATCGGGCGATCAGGGGCGCGAGGAGTTCGAGCGTGAGCACGCCCTTGTTGTAGTCGGGCAGCAACACGATATCGGCCTGGCGCAGCGCGGGGGCGATGGCGGCCAGCAGCCGCCGGGCCGCGGGGCCGGGCAACGGCGAGGCGTCCTCGTGGTCCACCCGCAACACCTGTTGGCCGCGGGCGAGGAAGCGGGTCTTGACCGTGGTCGGGCGGTCGGCCAGGGGCACGACGGCCTCCAGGCTGACGCCGCGCCGCTCCATCCGCTCGCGCAGGCGGTCCGCGGCGGCATCGGCGCCGAGGGCGGTGGCGAAGGCCACCCGGGCTCCCAGCACGGCCAGGTTCACGGCCACGCTGCCCGCGCCGCCGCACCGTTCCTCTTCGCGCTCCACCTTGAGCACCTGGATCGGGGCCTCGGGCGAGATGCGGTCCACGCTGCCCCACACGTAGCGGTCAAGCATCAGATCGCCCACGACCAGCACCCGTGGCTGGCCGATCGCGGCGAACTTGCGGGCAAGGTCGGGCGTCACTCGAGGTCACTCCCTTCCGAATCAGCGCCCCCGTCGTCGTCCTCGGGCGCCTCCGCTCCCGCCCCTGGGGCCTCTCCTGGGGGGCGTTTGCGCCAGCGCGAGTGGAGCCAGAACCACTGGTCGGGGTGCTTTCGCACGAACTCCTCGATTCGCTGGGTGAACATCGCCGTGTTGGCCACCACGTCGGCCTTGTGGTCCCCCGTGCGGATCAACTCGAAGGGCGGATCGCAATGGAAGCAATGGAAGAGCCGGTGCCCCTCTCGGTACGTGTAGCCGGCCAGCACCGGCACATCGAGCTTGAGGGCGAGGCTGGCCGGGCTGGGCACGGTGGAGGCCAGCTTGCCGAAGAAGGGCACGAAGACGCCGCCCTTGCGCTGATTCTGGTCGATCAGCATAGCCACGCAGCCGCCGGCGCGCAAGTGGCTGAGCACCTGCCGCAGCGCCCCCTGGCGGCCGATGACCTTGAGGCCGCCCTCCTCGCGGAAGCGCCGGGCCCGCTCCTCGACGAGGCGGTTCGACAGGGTGCGGGCCACCACCAGGGCCGAGCCGGCCGTGTGGCCGAGGGCGCGGCCCGCCAGCTCCCAGTTGCCGAAGTGGCCGGTCACCACGATGGCGCCCTTGCCCCTGGCGAGGGCCGCCCGCAGGTGCTCGGCCCCCTCGACCCGCGAGAAGTCGGTCAGCTTCATCTTCCGCAGGATCTTGGGCAGCATGAGGTCTTCGACGAAGTTGGTGCAGACGTTGCGGTAGACGCGGCGGACCAGCGCCCGCGCCTCCTCGGGGCTCAGCCCAAGGGCCCAGGCGGCGTTCTCCTCGGCCACGCGCCGGTGGCCGCGGTCGGCCAGCCGCGTGAGCGCGCCCAGGACACGCCCCAGCCCCAGGTGCGCGCCGATCGGCAGCAGGCGCACGAGCCGCTCGACGCCGACCATGTACAGGTACTCGGCGTATTCGCGGACCCGGCTGCGGCGTTTGACCGACACGGTGGCGGCCTCTCAATCGGCCCGGAGGGCGCGCTCGATGGCCTCGACCAGCAGATCGCGCCCGCTTTGTACGGCGAACTCCACGGCGAGCACATCCAGCGCGGGCCCGCCCGCGGGGAACGCGGCGATCTTCACGGCGTCCTTCTCCGTCGTCACCACGGCCTCTGCTCCGGCCCGCTCGGCCTGGCGGGCGAGGGCATCGAGTTCCGCCGCGGTGTACAGGTGGTGGTCACGAAACGGCTCATGGTGCAGCAGTTCGGCGCCCAGGGTCTTCAACGTTCTGGGGAACGCCTCGGGATTCCCCAGGGCGCTGAAGGCGAACACCTTGCGCCCTCGCACCCAGGCGAGCGGCCTCACCTCGCGCGTGCCGTGGCGGCGGAAGCTCATGGGCCGATGCTCGGCCCGCACGATGGGGCATCCGGGGGCCAGCTCGCGCACTCGGAGGGCCACGCTGCTCACCTCGGCCTCCGTGGCAAGGTCGCAACGGGTCAGCACCACCAGATCGGCGCGGCGGAGGCCCGCGAGCGGCTCACGTAGCAGGCCGCGAGGCAGCAGGTAGCCATAGCCGAAGGGCAGCAGGGCATCCACCAGCACGATATCCAGGTCGCGCCCCAGCGCCACGTGCTGGAAGCCATCGTCCAGCACGAGGCATTCGGCTTTGTGCTCGGCGATGGCGCGCAGGCCGTTGGCATAGCGGTTGGCGCCGACCAGGTGGGGCACCTCGGGCAGACGCTGCCGGAAGAGCAGCGTCTCGTCGCTCTCGCCGCCGCGGGCCTTCTCCCCGTAGCCGCGGCTGAGGATGGCGACCTTGACCCCACGCTCCTGGAGCCACTGCCCCAGCCAGGCCACGAACGGCGTCTTGCCCGTGCCGCCGGCGGTGAGGTTGCCCACGCTGATCACGCAGGCATCGAGGTCGCGGCACATCAGGAGGCCCCAGTCGTAGAGGGCTTTCCTCGTGGCGCAGCCGAGGCGATACGCCGTCGCGAGCACGCTGAGGCCCGCCCGCACCAATGCCCCGCGCAGCCCGCCGCGGCGGCCGCTCACGTAGTCCAGGTAGCACGCGAGGGATTTCGACATAGGCTTCCTACTGGCCTGGGGTATTCTAGCAGGGCCTCGCCGTGCCTGTCAAAAGGCGACGCCCGGAGGCCCGAATTGATTTGACTTTCGGCCTTGCGAACCCTATACTTTGGGTTTCCACGAGGGCGAGGCTTCGAGCCGAAGCCACGCCCTCTTGCTGTTTGGCCAGGCGAGTGCGATGGACGTCAAGGCCCCTCTCGGCACCGAGGACATCCTGCCCGAACAGGCCGCCGCGTGGCAGCGCGTCGAGGCCGCGGCCCGCGCGCTCTTCGCCCGCTACGGCTACGGCGAAATCCGCACCCCCATTTTCGAGGCCACCCGCCTCTTCGTCCGCTCCATCGGCGAGACGACCGACATCGTCGAAAAGGAGATGTACACGCTGGGCGAGGGCGAAGACAGCCTGACTCTGCGCCCCGAGGCCACGGCGCCTGTCGTGCGCGCCTACCTCGAGCACAGCCTGCACAAGTCCAGGGCATTCCAGAAGCTTTATTATATCGGCCCGATGTTCCGCCACGAGCGCCCGCAGGCGGGGCGCAAACGCCAGTTCCACCAGATCGGCGTCGAGGCCATCGGCGCGACCGACCCGCTGCTCGACGCCGAGGTGATCGCGCTCGCCTGCCACCTGCTCGACGAGCTGGGCATCGGCGGCTACCGCGTGCGCCTGAATGCCATCGGCACGCCGGCCTCGCGCGGCGGGTACCGCGACCTCATCAAGGCCGCGTTGTCGGCCCAACAGGACCGGCTGTGCCCCGACTGCCGCCGGCGCCTCGACCGCAACGTGTTCCGCGTGCTGGACTGCAAGAACGAGGGCTGCATCGGCCTCAGCCGAAGCCTGCCGAGCATTCTCGACCATCTGCCGCAGGAGGAGCGGGCGCACTTCGACCGCGTGGCCGAGGCCCTGCGCTCGGCGGGCGTGCCGTTCGAGGCCGACCCGTTCCTCGTGCGCGGCTTCGACTATTACACGGGCGCGGTCTTCGAGATCACCCACCGC